>JARRBB010000003.1 GCA_029981435.1 Thermotogaceae bacterium
TTAGAAGACATATTTCCAAGTGATGTCTTTAAACAATAACTTAATAAACTTTACATTGATTGTAAAACTGATCTTTAAATTTGACAATTCTTTAGTGAATAGTTTAAAATAAACTCAAGTTATCTTTCCAAAACTATCAATTCTATTTAGGGGGTGTGTCATTATGAGAAAGTTGTTGTTTTTATTGCTTGTTGTTGTTTTGATGCTTTTACTCGTGAGTCCAACTTTCGCAACAAGAGTTCCGAAAGACACTTTGGTGATTGCTGCAAATACTGGAATATTGATCAGTCTTGATCCTGCAGTTGTTTACGAAGTTCTGGGTGCAGTTATAGTTAATGGAATTTATGACAAACTCGTAGATTATGGCGTGGAGAATGGAACGCTTGTTCCTAAACCAGAATTAGCAGAGAAATGGGAACTCTCACCTGATGGAAAGGTTTTCACTTTCTATCTGAGGAAAGGGGTTAAATTTGCTTCTGGTAATCCTGTAACTGCTGATGATGTTGTGTTTTCATTTAAAAGACATGCTCTACTTGAAAGTCCTTCAGTCTGGCTGTTGAATGAACTCGGTATAGATAAAACCAATGTTGAAGAAAAAGTAAAGAAAATAGATGACTATACGGTTCAAATAGCCAACGATAAAGGACTTGCCCCGAATATATTCCTTGGAATTCTCACAAATTCCTTTGGTTCAGTTGTAGACATGAAGGTAGCCCTTCAGCATGAAAAAGACGGTGATTTTGGTAAGGATTGGCTCACGGATCATTCAGCTGGAGCAGGACCATATGTACTTGAAACCTGGGAAAGAAATTCAAGAGTTGTCATGAGAGCCAATCCAAATTATTGGGGCGAGAAGCCCAAGTTGAAGACGATAATTTTCCTTGATGTTCCTGAAAGTACGAACCAAAGACTTCTTGTTGAAAAAGGAGACGCTGATGTTGCGTGGAACCTTGAGGCACAACATTTCATAGAAATCCAGCAGAATCCGAATGTGAAAGCTATTATGCTTCCAGGACAAGCCAACGAGTACCTTGCTATGAATTGCAGCTGGGGTCCACTCAAGGATCCAAAAGTTAGATTGGCAATAAAATATGCCATCGATTATGATGGAATAATAAACGACATCATGCAAGGGCTGGCTATTAAAGTCCAGGGATTCATACCAAAGGGTTATTTCGGATATGTTCCGGAAAATCCATTCAACCAAGATATAGAGAAAGCCAAACAGCTTCTCGCTGAAGCAGGATATCCAGATGGTTTTGAGGTTGAACTTCTTACAAGTGATTCTGATACAAGGAAAAACGAAGCTGTCAAGGTTCAAGCTGACCTTGCAAAAGTTGGTATAAAGGCTAATATAGTTATAATGAAAGCATCGCAGATGTACTCAAAATACAGACAGCAGGGGCATCAGATTATAATTGCAGGTTGGGGTATAGACTATGCTGATCCGGATGCCCTTGCCAAACCATTTGCCGATTATAGGGCACATCAGCTTGCATGGAGAAATGTATGGTACGATGACTATGCAGCTGATCTTGCTGAAAAAGCTGCATTTGAACTTGATCCAGTTAAAAGAGCCGAGATTTACAAAGAGCTCACATACTATTGGTTTGAAAACGGACCGTTTGCTATGTTCTATCAAACAGTTTCCTATTGGGCAATTAGAAAAGAAGTACAAGGCTGGGAAGATGCTTTCTTTGGATATTCAATGAGAGTTGACTGGACGAAGGTCTATAAAGAGTAGCGGACAATCCAAAATCATCAGGAGGTAAAGAGATGGGTTTATTGAACTTCATCATAAAAAGATTACTTCTAATGCTCTTGGTATTGTTTGGAGTTCTGTGCATAGTATTTGTCATTGCGAATATAATTCCAGCGGATCCAATTGGAGCACTGCTTGGAGGAAATGCACCACCAGAAGTAGTAGACCAATACAGACATAAACTCGGTCTCGATAAACCCTTGGCTCAAAGATTTGTTGATTATGTTGCCGGGGTCCTGAGATGGGACCTCGGTGTTTCTTTGAGAACTAACAATCCTGTAACAGAAGATATAAAGAAATTTTTTCCAGCAACTCTTGAGCTTGCTATAGTAGCTACTTTGATATCCGTATCTCTTGGAATATGGTTAGGAACGGCTTCAGCCGTTAATCGAAATAAGGGAATAGATCATTTTGCAAGGATTTTTTCCATTTTAGGAGTTTCGATGCCTGTTTTCTGGACCGGGTTATTACTTTTGCTTGTTTTTTATTACAAGCTTGAATGGTTACCAGGACCTGGTAGACTTGACATATTTATTTTTCCACCAAAAACGGTCACCGGATTAATATTGATAGACTCTATAATCGAAGGTAACTGGACTGCTTTCTGGAATGGCTTGCAGCACCTGATAATGCCTGCGTTTGTTTTGGGGTATGGAGCCACTGCTTCAATCGCAAGAATAACAAGAGCAAGCATGCTCGATTGCTTAAAACAAGATTACGTGAGAACGGCAAAGGCAAAAGGTTTAAGTAAGAGGCTGGTCATAAGAAGACATGCACTTAGAAATGCTTTGATTCCTACTGTAACGATAATTGGATTAACATTTGGTAGTCTTCTTGAAGGCGCAGTTTTGACGGAGACAGTTTTTTCGTGGCCCGGGTTAGGGAGATATATAACCAATGGTTATCTTGTTTTAGACTACCCTGCTGTTATGGGTGGAACTCTCTACATTGCTTTGATATACTCGATTGCAAACCTTATCGTTGATATACTCTATGCATTTCTTGATCCAAGGATGCGAGTTTAAGAGGGGTGGTATTTGATGAAGCAAGATACGTTGAGTATGAAATGGAAAAATTTTGTTGAAAGTAGAAAGCCACTGATAGATGATTGGAAACACACGGCCTATTTATGGAGAAAAAGCAAACTCACAATGATAGGAACTTTTGTAATCGTGGCATTCATAATCATTGCTATTTTTGCTCCTTTTATAGCACCGTATGATCCTATTGCACAGGACTTGAGTAAAAGATTGCAACCGCCTTCTTCCGAACATCTTTTCGGCACCGACCAGTTTGGAAGGGATATATTCAGTAGGGTGATATATGGTTCGAGAATAGCTATTCAGATTATAGTTCTGGTTTCAATAATAAGCGGTGGAATTGGAACACTCGTAGGTGTCTTCGCTGGATATTTCGGTGGAGTTGTTGATGAGGTTCTTATGAGGATTACTGATATGTTTCTCGCTTTTCCAAGTTTAGTTTTGGCAATGGCTTTTGCTGCTGCAATGGGGCCGAGTTTAACAAACACTATAATAGCCATTTCTCTCGTTTACTGGACAGTTTACGCAAGGCTTGCACGTGCAGAGGCATTGAGGGTTAAAAATATGGAATACATAGAAGCCGAAAGAGCTATGGGTGCTTCTAATTTTAGAATAATATTTTCACATGTTCTTCCAATGTGTATATCTCCTGTTCTTGTTCAGCTGACACTTAGAATGGGAACAATAATATTAACAGCTGCGGGTTTAGGTTTCCTTGGGCTTGGTGCTCAGCCCCCAACACCAGAATGGGGTGCAATGGTGAGTGATGGAAGAAATTATTTGGTTGATCAATGGTGGATATCCACTTTTCCTGGTATAGCTATAGCAATCGTGGTTTTAGGATTTAATCTTTTAGGAGATGGAATTAGAGATATGCTCGATCCAAGGCTTAGGAGGTAAGAAAAGATGGAAGTACTTCTTTCGGTAAAAAATTTGCGAACAATATTTCATACATATAGAGGCGTAGTAAAGGCATTGAATGGTGTTAGCTTTGATGTTTACAAAAAGGATTTTCTTGGTATAGTTGGTGAAACAGGATGCGGAAAATCTGTCACTTCATTATCGATAATGAGACTAATCGAAGAGCCGGGGGAAATAGTTGAAGGTAGCGTTGTTTTTGATGGGAGAGATCTTTTGAAACTGTCAGAAGAAGAGATGCAGAAAGTCAGAGCGAAAGAGATTTCCATGATATTTCAGGAACCGAAAATGGCTTTAAACCCGGTTTTAAAGATTGGATTTCAGATAGCAGAAGCAATATCAACTGCGGAAGATTTGTCGATTAAATCCAAGGAAGTTTGGGAAAAAGTTTATGAAATATTAAGAGCGGTTGGTTTGCCGGATCCTGAAAGTATGGCAGAAAAGTATCCTCATGAATTATCAGGAGGAATGGCTCAAAGAATAATGATAGCAATGGGATTAGTTACGAAACCAAAACTTTTAATAGCCGATGAGCCAACGAGTGCTCTTGATGTTACCATCCAAGCACAGATTTTGCATCTGATAAAGGAGCTTGTTTCCGAAATGGATACTACTGCTATGATAATCACTCATAATCTTGGGATCGTTGCTGAATATTGTGAAAGAGTTGTAATAATGTATGCTGGGAATGTTGCTGAAATTGGAGATGTAAAAACTATCTTTAAAGAACCCCTTCATCCTTACACAAAAGGATTGATAAAAGCTGTTCCAGTTATAGGAACGAAAGGAAAACTTCAGACGATAAAAGGTATTGTGCCTGACCTCGTCAATCCCCCTTCAGGTTGCAGATTTCATCCAAGATGTGAACATGCGATGGATATTTGTTCAAAAGAGCTACCACCAATTAAAGAAGTCAAAACAGGACATTTTGTAGCGTGCCATCTGTACAATTAGCAGGGAGGTATTCGAATTGGTAACCAACAACAATGTTCTTATAGAGATAAACTCTTTAAAGAAATATTTTCCAGTAAGGTCAGGGATATTTTTAAGAGTTAAGAAATATGTGAGGGCCGTTGATGGAGTAGATTTGGTTATAAAAAGAAATGAAACTCTTGCGTTGGTCGGTGAATCAGGGTGTGGCAAAACTACTATAGGTAGAACTATTTTGCATTTAACAGAGCCAACAGATGGAGAGGTTGTATTTGAGGGAAAAAATTTAACTAATGCTTCAAAGGAAGAATTGATGCAACTAAGAAAAGGAATGCAAATAGTTTTTCAGAATCCTTACACCTCACTTCACCCAAGAAAATTGGTAAAAGACATAGTTGGTGAACCTTTGAAAATACACACGAACCTTTCAAGTGTTGAAATATTGAACAAAGTCAAAGAAACTCTTGAAAGTGTTGGATTGAGAGAAGAGCATATGTACAGATATCCTCATGAATTCAGTGGTGGTCAAAGACAAAGAATAGCAGTAGCAAGGGCTATAATTTTAAAACCTAAATTCATAGTTCTCGATGAACCTACCTCTGCTCTGGATGTTTCTGTACAAGCAAGAATATTGAATCTTTTAAATGAATTAAAAGAAGAACTTTCGCTGACATATCTTTTCATAACTCATGATCTCGCTGTTGTTGACTATATGGCGGATAGAGTAGCGGTGATGTACCTTGGAAAAATAGTAGAACTCGGGAAAAAAGACGATATATTTTCAAAGCCAACGCATCCATACACCAGAGTGTTGGAAGCAGCTATACCAATTCCAGATCCATTCTTCAAAAAAGAAAAGATACTTCCAAAAGGTGAGGTTCCTGATCCAGCCAATCCTCCAAAAGGCTGTAGGTTCCATACAAGATGTGATTACTCAATTGACAAATGCGAAAAAGTAGAACCTGTTCTCGAAAATATAGAAGGCGAACATTATGTAGCATGTCATAGATGGAGAGAAATTTACAAATAAAAAAGCGGGCTATGTAGCCCGCTTTTTTTACTTTCCTCATTATCTTATTGGTTTATCTTTTGTAGCCTCTTCAAGTGCTAAGAGTCTTTCCCATCTTCTATCAACGTAATCTTGAAGTTCTTGAATTATTTCACTTGCCATAGGATGGTTCAAGAGATTTCTGAAACGACCTTGAGCTTCCAGAAATTCTTTTACAGGTTTGAATTCTCGTGGTTTACGGGTGATTTTGTATACTCCTTTTTCAACTTCATACAAAGGCCAGTATTTGGTTTCAACGGCAAGTTTAGCAATGTTCAAAGTGTTACTTTCAGGTATTCTCCAGAATCTTACGCATGGAGCAAGAACGGCTATAAAGGCTGGGCCTTCGAATTTGAATGCTTTTTCGAGTTTGTTCATGTAATCAACATATTCTCCAACACTTGCAGTTGCAACATAAACATTTTCATGAGCAGCCATTATTTCAACTATGTTCTTCTTGAGTTGCAGTTTCCCTGGTATTTTTTTACCAACAGGGGCGGTCGTTGTCATGGCCCCTGGAGGTGTTGAACCTGATCTTTGATTACCCGTGTTCATATAACCTTCGTTATCATAAAGAATATAAACGAAGTTGTGACCTCTCTCAACGGCACCTGAAAGCGATTGCAATCCTATATCGTATGTTCCGCCATCACCACCAAAAGCCACAAATTTTATTTCCTTTTCTGGATTTATTTTCCCCTTTTTCAAAAGAGCCCTGTAAGCTGTTTCTGCACCGCTTATTGTAGCAGCTGCATTTTCAAAAGCGTTGTGTATGAAAGGTATATTCCAAGAAGTATATGGATATATAGTTGTCGAAACTTCTAAACAACCAGTTGCATTTGATACCACCAGATCGTAATTGAGTGCTTCTGCTACAAGTGTCGCAAGCTTGGGAACTAAAGGGGCTCCACAGCCAGGACAAAGTCTATGACCGCTTACAAATTTATCTTCTTTATGGTTCTTAGCGAGTGTCTTTATATTGAATGCCATTGTCTACACCTCCTATTCTCTTAGACCAAGATATCTCTGCTCGTCAGCAACAAGGTTTCCTTTTAGTGCATCTTCAAATGCTTTTCTTATCATATCAGGTGTTATGTCTCGACCACCCAATCCATACACATAGGAACCTATCTGTGGTTTTACCGCAACTTCATATAAAGAAGATTTTATTTCAGCATACAAGGGAGCTTCAGCCCCAAAGGATAGGGATCTATCAAGAACCACAACACCTTTTCGTCCGTTCAAATAATACTGAATCTCTTCTTTCGGGAAAGGCCTGTACATGGTTATTTTTAGCAAACCTACTTTTTTGCCTTCCTGTCTCATTTTATCAACCACGTATTTGATTGTTCCATTGGTTGAACCAAGTGCCACCATTACATATTCTGCATCATCGAGTTTGTAAGGTTCAACATAGGAATATTTTCTTCCAGAAATTGCTTCGTATTCTTTTGTGATTTCAGGGAACAATTTTCTTGCATTTTCCATAGCTTCTACCTGCTGTCTTTTGTGTTCAAAATAGTAATCATAGAGATCGAGCGGACCGTATGTAACAGGATTTTTGGTATCAAGCAAGGAATACATGATTTTCTGTTCGCCAACAAACTTTTTAATTTCTTCATCTGGAAGCACTTCCACAATTTCTGTTCCGTGAGATATTATGAAGCCATCTTGATTAACCATAACAGGCAACCTAACATCTTCATTTTCTGCTAATTTTAAAGCTATGAAAATTAGATCATAAACTTCCTGAGAATTTTCCGCAAACAACTGGACCCAACCTGAATCTCTTTCAGCCATGGTATCACTGTGATCACAATGTATGTTTATTGGACCACTTAATGCTCTGTTAACCACGGGCATTACGATTGGAAGTCTTGAGGAAGCAGCAATATAAACGATTTCATGCATCAGGGCTAAACCGTTTGCACTTGTAGCTGTCATTGCCCTTGCTCCAGCAGCTGCGGCACCTACAACAGCACTCATAGCACTGTGTTCACTTTCAACTGGTATCATCTCTGTATCTACAAGTCCATCAGCAACATACTGAGCAAATTTTTCAACTATTGGGGTCTGTGGAGTTATAGGATAAGCAGCAACAACATCAGGGTTTATTTGACGCATAGCATAAGCTGCCGCTTCAGCACCTGTTATAGCTAATTTCTTCTGTTCAACAACCATTCTCATCCCTCCTTAATCCTGAAAATCTGTTTCAGGTTTCATTTCAAGAGCATTTTTTGGACAAATATTCGCACAATTTCCACAACCTTTACAGTAATCGTAGTTTATCCCCTTCATCACACCATCTTCTTGAATTATCGCCATATCCGGACATATTAGCCAGCACATCATACAATCAATGCATTTGCTTCTATCATAAACTGGTCTCATTACTCTCCAGCTACCAGTTTTAAACTTTTTTGAACTACCGGGTTCCGTTATCAATCCGCCTATTGGTATATCCTTCCAACCCTTGAGTTCAGCCATTACAGGTCACCTCCTCATATCCTCTTCTTATTGCCCTTATATTCCCTTCCAAAACTTCAGGAGCAAGTTTTTTCGCAAAGGCTTTCTTAAAGTTTTCTATGATTGATTCCAATGGTAGATAATCAGTTAGTTTTGCAAGGGCACCAAGCATTACCGTATTTGGGATGCCTCTTTTGATCTCCTCAAGTGCAATGGTTGTGGCCGGAACTACGCAAATCTTACCTTTAAAACCTGTTTTCTTTGCAACAAAATCTAAACCTTTATTTGTGTTAACCAGAAGAATGCCAGTATTTTCATCAAGACCAGCTGTGATATCTGGCAGACCAAGTAGAGTTTCGTCTATAACCACAACGATGTCTGGAGACTCTACAGAGGAGTGGATTGTTATAGATGAATCAGAAATCCTATTGAAGGCCTTCATGGGTGCACCTGATCTTTCGGCACCGTACTCTGGAAAAGCCTGAGAATATTTCCCAGAATCCAGAGCAACTTCTGCAACAACTTGAGCAGCACTTTTGGCACCTTGACCGCCTCTTCCGTGCCATCTGATCTCAAAAAAATCTTTTTTCGTTTCTACCATCTTTAACCCTCCTTCTTGAATTAAAGCAAATCCTTAAATATATCGTCCAGGGATTCGTAATATTCAAGTCTTGCCACATCTATTTTATCACATTCCAACCATTTACAAATTTCTAAACATCTGTTTAAGTGCGTTTTCACCCTTGTTACAGCATAATCTACTGAAGTGCCTGTGGTCATTATAAAAGCCCAATCACTGGATTGTGCAAGTATTAATTCTCTAAGAGCTTGGTTAAGTGCTCTCTTATGTAGCTTGTTTTGATAATTAATTTTTTTGGAAAGCTTTAAAAATCTCTCAGTCGCCTCATGTATGTGAGGGTAAATCCAGTCGTTTTTACCATTAAGCCATACCTCGTTGAATCCATTGGCCCCCCAAGTTGATGGAGCAGGCCTCACAATTTGAACCTTGTCAATCTTTTCCAGAAATTCCAAAGGAGTGATTGCAGAAATTACGTCCTGATTTTTAAGTTCTCTAAAAAAGTATTCAATAAATTTTGGACCTTCATACCACCAATGACCGAATAGTTCAGCATCAAATGGCGCAACAATAATTGGAGGTTCACCTTCAAAGTTATCTATCAATCTTTTGACCTGTTCTATTTTCTTGGTAACAAAATCACGTGCATGATTTTTTGCAGTCTCAAAGGCAATTTTCGGATCGTAATATTCTTTTTTATCAAGTCCGACTCTACCAGTGATTTTGTAGTATTTTATGCCTGTATTTACTCTTACTCCTGAACGATCTATATAAGGTTTTATGTAATCATATTCTCTTTCAAAACCAATATCTTTGTAAAACTCTCTGTAATTGAAATCTCCGGGATATCCTATTTGAGCACTCCACACCTGTTCGCTTGATTCAGGATCTCTTGCGAATACAAAAACACCGTTTGGAGTCATTACTGGTCTATAAACCCCAAATCTTGGGGGAGTCTCAGCATACCAGAATCCATGTGAATCTAAAAAGAAAAATTCGAGACCGTTCTTTGCGAGATATTCATCCAAATCATTGTAGTATGCACACTCTGCTAACCATATGCCTTTAGGTTTTTTTCCAATGTGTTTTTCAAAAGCCTTAATACCTATCTTAAGTTGAAGATCCACCATTTCTGGATAATCTTTGTAAAATGGTAAAAATGCATGAGTTGCGGAGCATGTTATCAATTCAAGGTTGCCTTTTGAGTTATAGTGTTTAAAACCTTCAATTATGTTGCATTTATAAACCTCGATAAAGGCATTCAAAATATCTTCAAATTCCTTTTTATAATATTTTGCAAGTTCGTGAAGTTCCGGGGATTCATTTTTGGTTCTTTCAATTTCTTTTGAAGCCAATTCGATCAATTTTTCCATGTGTCTGATATATTTTTCCTGTAGTGAGACATTGGAAAGCATCTCTAAAAGAGGAGGAGTTAAAGACATCGTTAGCTTGAAAGGTATTTTGTCCCTGTCTAATCTTTCGAAAGCCATCAATAAGGGAATGTACGTTTCAGTTATTGCTTCGAACAACCATCTTTCTTCTAAAAATTCTTCGTATTCTGGATGGTGAACATAAGGCAAATGTGCATGAAGAATCAACGAAAAGAATCCTTTGTACATATTTTCACAACTCCTCATCAATTTCTTTTTTGAGCACGGGTTCCATAAAATCTTTTCCTATGTAATTTTCTATGACTTCAGGATTGTTAAGAACTTCATATGGAGTACCTTGCGCGAGAATTTCACCTTTATGAATAACATACAATCTGTCAACTATTTTTTCTATTTCAGAAACGCTGTGATCGGTTACTATTATTCCTATGTTCTCATTTTTCAATTTCAGGATCATCCTTTGAATATCTTTCACAGTCAAAGGATCTATTCCACTGAAAGGTTCATCTAAGAGAATAAATTTTGGATTCAGAGTCATCATACGCGCTAATTCAAGGCGTCTTTTCTCGCCACCAGATAAAAAGGCAGCTTTTTGATCTTTGAGCTTGTATATTCCAAAATCTCTTAACAGTTTTTCCACACGTTTATTTCTGTCGACTCTGGATACTCCGAGATTTTCAAATACTATTTCAAGATTTTCGGATACAGTTAAGCCGTTGAAAACAGAAGTTTCCTGTGGAAGATACGTAATTCCCATCAGGGATCTTTGAAATACGGGAACATGTGTTAATTCAGTGTTATCGATGAATATAGATCCAGAGTTTGGAATTACTAAACCGAGTATCATGCTGAATAAAGTAGTTTTACCAGCTCCATTAGGTCCAAGTAGACCTACTATTTCTCCAGATTCAACGTATAAACTTGCGTTCTTAACAACCAGCCTTTTACCATATTTTTTGGTTAAATCATTACATTTCAGTAAGGACAAAAAATATTTCCCTCCAAAGTAATAAGGGTGCACCACACACCTATCTTCGATGTTCTGTTGCAGAACACTTATGAGCAGTTAGCTCCGACAGAGCACTCCCACGGCACTCGGAATAACTCGCTTATGGCTGCTCCCTTCCGGGCCTGACCAGGTTCACGAGCTTCCGATGCGTGGGACTCTATCATCAACACCACTTGCTCACAGCCCTTTCTGCAACATGAACACCTCTGATAGGAATTCAGCCCCGCATATAGCGGTTTTCGGGTTCAGGGGACCGCTAACCCCCCGCTTAGTGTGGTGCACCCAGATTTATGCTTCGTTCTCACGACTATCCAGATCGAATTCAATGTTTGGAACTATACACAGTGACTGAAAAATCTTTTCGGGGCCATTTTCAGAATAAGATACTGTATATATTGGAAAAGACCAGAATTTCATTTGTTTATCAACAATAATCGAGATCATTAGGTTTTCTTCATCATCAAAAATTGTTATGCTATCTGTTTTGACTTCGACGCTTTTCCATGGTTCAGTTATTTGATCGTTTGTCTTCACGTATCTACCATTCTTGTCTGACAATAAAGAGAAGTTAAATTCACAACCGTACCATAGATGTATTTTTTGCTCAGATGTGTTGAGAATTTTATATGAAACCTGAACTTCGTTCCCAATTGTTTCTATAAATTTCGTTAATTCTAAATTCAGAAGTTTCCCATCAAACCATACGAAACCTTTCCTGAATAACATGATTATTTTACCATTTGAAATTTCATATTCAAAGGGTTGATTTACAAAATCACCTAATTCCTCATATCTAACTTTCGAAAAGTTTTCAAGAGATGTGTTGCAACCGAAGAAGTGATCGATCAAAGAAAATCTATCATACCAATCTAATATCAGGTCTTCCTGATCGTTAAGTTTCTCATGATAAGATTCGTAGCGTCTTGAAATAGTGTTGATAACATTGATATTTTTTTCTTTAAAATCCAATTCGAAAATTCTACCTCCATAGTCGGGATCGATATAAAGATTCAACTTTTCATCGGAAACGACTATTTCATTAAAACTGTCGCAATCGATATCTAAAATATCGAGATTTTTTTCTTTAAATCCAGCTTTTTCCGCGAGTATTATGCTTTCATATACGGCTTTTCGTAAATGTGGTAGATATATCCCACCAAACAATCCATGCCAGAATACATCGTTGAATTGACTTTTTAAGTACAAATCTAAAACTTTTTCATCTTTTTCAAGGAGTTCTTTTATTTTATCCCTGACGTACAATATTTTTTTGTGCATGAGATTAGATTCAGGATATTTTAAAAAGAAATTTCTCCAATTTCCTAAATATTTCGAATCGTTTTTGGAAACTTTTGAAGGCAAGCTCCAATTAAGCATTTCAAAATAGGAAGAAGAAGGTATATAGATTTTGCCTGAAGGTTTGAATTTTTGAAAAAATTCTGAAAAAGTAACAGTTTCAAGCCATTCGCTTTCAGATATTAGAGTAAAAAATTTATCAAGCCAACCGTTTTCATAAACATGCTTGAATGTTCCAGGCCAGAGGCCAAATTTTTCACCATCATCGAAAAAGGTGAAAAATTTTCGAGTATCGTTTTTTAGATAGTCGATAATTTTTTCTTGGGTATCAAAAGGTATCATATACCTCAATTCTTTATTTATAGGAAATACAGATACAGTATATCCTTCATATTCAGTAATGTAGTAACCCTCAAGATTTTTCCTGTCAATTCCTGAAAGTTCGAAGTGAAAATCATCAAGAGGAAGATAATTAATGTTCGCCAGACTCAATGTTTTAACTAATTCCTGTTCCCAGACTCTTTCAGCCAGCCAGAGACCTTCGGGACTAACATCAAACAGTTCTTTTATCTTCGTTTTTAATTTCTTAATCTGGAAAATTCTATCTTCTATAGGAAATATCGGAAGAATCGGTTCATAAAAACCACCGGCAAATACTTCTATTTTTCCTTCCTTAACGAATGTTGCAATTTCTTCCAAATAATCTTTGTGTTTCCTTTCTAACCATTCAAGTAACCAACCACTGAAGTGTATATTAAGTTTGATTTTAGGATATTTTTTCAAAACCTCTATGAAAGGTTTATAACAATTTTCAAATGCATACTCCAAAACATGTTCGAAATTTCCAACGGGTTGATGATTGTGAATCCCGAGCAACAGATACTTTTTTTCCATTGAAACCTCCCATTATTTTTTGATACTTATGTTATAACTGTTAGGATCATGCCAATCGAATTTATATTCAAAAGCAGTTCCCTTAAATCTTTTTTCTATAGAGTTCCTCTTTTCACTGTTCATATATCCTGAGAGACTTCTATGAAAATTTAGAATGACTTTCTTTGGCTTTTCGTTTGCGTAAATATCTGCCAAATCACTGATAACTTTGTTTATAAGTCTTCTTGGGGAAACAACAAATCCTTTGCCATCACAAATCGGACATTTGCTAAAAAGTGAATTTTTGAGAGGGGGAGAAGTTCTTTTTCTAGTCATTTCCAAAAGTCCGAGCCTTGTAAAATCAATCACAGCTGTTTTGCCTTTATCTTTCCTTAACTCTTCTCTGAGTTTTTCTAGAACTACTTTTCTGTCTTGTTCTTTTGGCATATCTATGAAATCTATCAATATTATTCCGCTTATATTCCTCAACCTCAATTGCCTTGAAATTTCCTTTGCTGCTTCAATATTAGTTCTTAAACTCATTTCACGAAAATCATTACCTGATACATTACTTCCAGAATTTACGTCTATTATTGTCAAAGCTTCTGTGGAGTCTATAACTATACTTCCACCACAGTCAAGTGCCACAACTCTTCTCAAAGATTTTTCGAGTTTCTGATTTACATTAAACAGCTTTATCGGATCTTCTTCAATCAATTTTATTATTTTTGTATTGGCACCGAATTTTTCCAGAATCTTCTCAAGCCTTTCTTTGATCTCTGAATCATTGGTTATTATTTCGGTAACCTTGTCATCGAATCTTTCTCTTATGACATATTCCAAAACATCAGGTTCTCTGTACAACTCTTTTGGCTTCCTTGAGCGTTTATATTTTTTTTCTATCTCTTTCCATAAAACTCTTAAGTTTTCTAACTCTAAAGCTAAGGTTTCAACTTCTAAACCTTGGGCTACTGTCCTGACAATTATCCCTTCATCTTTATGAATCAATGGCGCAATCAAATCGTGAAGACGCTTTCTTTCTTCATTTTCCAATATCTTTTTTGAAACCCCTATGGTACCATGTGCAAAAGGCATGTACACAAGATACCTGCCAGGTATTCCAATATTCATAGTAAGTTGGGCACCTTTAGACCCTATAGGATCCTTTTTCACCTGAACAAGAATTTTTTGCCCAACCTTTATTTCTTTATTAGAAATGATTATATCTTTGCTCCTAAGAAACCCATTTTTTCCTTTTCCTATGTTTACAAAAACGGCTTCAAGGTTTGGTACTACATTTTCTATTCTACCAAGATAAATATTACCTGTTAATCTTTCCATGTGTTCAAAATGTATTTCAACAAGCTTTTCATCTTCAAGAATCGCTACTACCAGCTCGCCATCCATGCTACCAAAAAGCATTTTTTTGCTTTTTAAGTAATCAATAAAGACCACCCTTCCAATCTCTATTATAATTCTACATTTCGAATTCGATCAGACCATAATTACCGTCTTTTCGAACATACACAACGTTTATTTCATCAGTTTCGGCATTTCTAAACACGAAAAAACTATGTCCTAACAACTCTAATTGTAACAAAGCTTCTTCTAAGGTCATTGGTTTCATAAAAAATCTCTTTGTTTTGACAATTTTATCTAAAAGATTTACTTCATCGTATTCTGTGTATTCTGTTTGCGCAGGTAATTCGATTTCAGATTTCTGAACTTTTTTTATCTGCCTCGATTCTTTGTACTTTTTCAGTCTCCTGACCAGTGAATCGATAGCGGCGTCTATTGAGCTATAAATATCATTGGTGGTTTCTTCAACTCGTATGATTGTATTACCTACATGCAAGGTTATTTCGACAATTTCTCTTCCTCGCGTTTCTTTTGAAAGTTTTACGGCAGAGGAGACAACATTATCAACTATTCTATCAACTTTAGAAATTCGCTTATCTAAATATTCTTTTAAAGAATCACTCAGTTCCAGTCCTTTGGTTAAAATCCTATAATTCATATGCCCACCTCTTTCTATTAAGGGATTTTTAGATTTATACTTTTGAAAAAGTAATCTATATTTCTTTGATTTATTGGGACAACTTTATATGAACCCAGATAATTCAAAAGTACATAAGTTCTAATGGGATCACCAGTTTTTATTGATATTTCTTTAGGTATCTTTATTGTGAAATCAGTTTCAACCTGTGGTTCCTTAAAAAAATAGAATTTTTCATCTGATAATCCTGGTGGAAATTCCTTTTGATAAACATAAGTTTGCGAACTGGGACTCTTTATACCCACCCATACTTTTTCATGTCCAGATATGAAAATTCTGAAATAGCCGGTTTTTTCATCACTTTGTATTTCGGTGAGTATTTTAGCTATATCGTTTTTTTCATTCAATATAATTTTAGAAGCAACTATATATTTATCAATAATTCCTTGAGGGCCAAGAAAACGCTCCACATCCTTTATGCTTTCATCAATTTTTGAATTCAAATTGTTTATTTTATTTGTTAAAACATTCTGTGTCCTTGCAAGTTCATCTTTCAATGAATCCAGAACTAAAAGGTTATAACTCGAAAAAATTAATGATATCAAAACAGCGACAAAAATCAGCAATCCAAAAAAACTAAGCTTGTATTTACCCCTGTAACTACCTGATTCTCTTCTTTTCGGTAACTGCCTCAAAAGATTTCTTGACCTTCTTCTGGGAATATAAGCCAATTATATCCCTCCGCATATTTTTTCATTTTACCAGTACTAAAGATTTTATAACTTTATATCTTTCATACAAAGGTCTCAATTTCTTTTTAACTTTTTGATAAGTATTATCCACAGCCTTCCATTTAATTTCAAGTGTTTCTGATATATCGTTATATGAATATCCTTCCAAGCGCATCTTGAGAACATTGTATTCTAAATCCGTTAAAATTTTTTTTGCTTCTTCCAAGAAGGATTCAGCTAAATAAACATCAAACGGTGTATTTGTATCCTGTACATCTGAATTAGTCATCATATAACCTGGTTCTTCAGAATCATCTTCTAAGAAGATAGAATCCATATTCACAGCGTTGGTTAAAATCTTGTTCTTCATTCTGTTCAGATATGTTAGAAATGATTTTATTTCGGATTCTATACTTCTCCAGGCAAAAGATGTAAAAGAGCTTTTGTTTTTTTGATAATAGAAAATGGCTTTCAAGAGCCCTACCAAACCATTCTGAATTATATCTTCATGTTCTGCCCAGTTCCCATAATATTTCGAAGAGATTTTTACAACCATTGGATAGTACTGGTCTATGATGATTTCTATTGCTTCTTGAAGGCCCGTTTGAGCCAAATCAATTATTTCTTCTATCTTTTTATTCCTCAACCTATATTTTATCATCCTTGCCCCGCCTGTCTTTTGGTTTCTAAGATTAATTATATATTAAAAGTTCAACTTTTGGAAAGATTTTTGAAAACTTATGCAATTCTATCACTTTTCGGTGTTCTTCGGGGTTTCTTTGATATGCAAGTCGAGTTGAGGAAATGGTATAAAGATACCGTTGTTCTCTAACTTTCTTTTTATTCTTGTTGCCAAAGAATTTGTGGCAGAAAAATAATTTTCTCTACTCACCCAAAATCTCATTATTAAATTTATCGATGAATCTGCGAACTGATCAAATATAATGGAAGGTTCCGGTTCTTTTTCAATCAATTCTTCTTCGGCCAAGGTTTCTTTTAAAATATTCATTACTTTTTCTATATCAACTTCATAAGGAATACCTATGGGTAAATCTTTTCTTCTAATAGAATCAGGCCAAAAATGTACAATTTCACGATTCCAAACCATTCTATTTGGAATTAAAACCCTTTTTCCATCCCATGTTTTTATTAACGTATGGTTGACATGTATTACTTCTACCATCCCACTTGTATCACCTACCTGAACAGCATCTCCTTCTTTTAAAGTCCTTGTGAATATCAACAGCAGTCCAGATGCAAAATTGGAAAGAGGTTCTTGAAAAGCTATACCAAATACAATACCGCTGAATCCTGCGCCAGCAAGCAATGGTCCTAAATTCACATTCCATATAGCTAATACAACAAAAACTGCTATGAGATAGAAAAGCACACGCATTATAGCTTTAAAGGTTTTAGGCGCCCCAAGTTCTCTTCCCATCTTTTTAAATGCAGCTATAACTGAATTCACTGTCAAATTTAGAGCCAACCATGTTATAATGAATACAACAATACTAAGGATGATTTTGACGATCATTTTATCACCTCCAAAAATCAAATATGAAACACGTGGTCGCTATCGGGAAAAATCCCATTTTTAACATCGTTGATGAAGTCTATAACGGCCTCTTTTGAAGTTTCAAAGAGATTGGCATATCTTTTTACGAATTTAGGCTTAAACGAAGGAATCAGTCCAAGCAAATCATGAAGAACCACAACCTGACCATCGCAAAATCTTCCCGATCCAATACCAATTGTTGGGATTTCGATTTTTTCAGTAATTTCTTTTGCAGTTTCTTCAACTACAAGCTCCAGAACAATACTGAAAGCACCAGCTTCCTGAAGAGCTAAAGCCCCTTCAAGTAATTTTCTTTTACTTTTCTCGTCTTTTCCCTGAACTCTGTATCCGCCTATCTGGTTTACTGATTGTGGAGTTAATCCAAGGTGTCCCATCACAGGTATTCCGAAATCGACGAATTTTTTAACTATTTCTGCTACTTCTATACCACCTTCGATTTTAACAGCATTGGCGCCCAATTTCAGGAATTTTCCAGCGTTTTCAACCGCTTTATCGAGACCGCACTGATATGAGAGAAAAGGCATGTCTGCAACTATAAAAGTTTCAGGAGCTCCTCGTTTTACAGCAGCTACATGGATCATCATTTCATCCATAGTTACTGGTATTGTATTGGGGTAACCTAACACAACGTTTCCAAGAGAATCACCAACAAGAATAATGTCCACACCTGCTTCCGAAACAATTTTTGCTGTTATAAAATCGTAAGCTGTTATCATAACAAGTTTATTTTTCCTTTTAGATCGAACTATCTTGTTTATATCCATAATTTATCCCTCCTGATAACTTTTTCAGGAGCTTTATTCCCTCATCAAAGAATGAAATAAATTCAGGCACTTCACTTTTCAACGTTTCACGTTCGCTTTTTATCAAATTCCAGTCACGTCTTGCCACTGGTCCTGTCAATGCTTTTTTTGGTTCTAATTCTGAGAGATTTTCTAAAGAACTATTCATAAGGCTAATAATTATTTCTTTCGAAACTGATTCTGGCATTTCACATCTGGAATATAAAACATCTGCGATCCAGAATAACCCTACCAAAAAATTCGAGGCAAACACAGCAGATAAATGGTATAAAGGTTTCAATTCACTTGGAATATTTACTGGTATTCCCTTTAAGGAATCTACTATTTTAAGTGCTGTTTGAATGCCTTTTTCATTGCCCTCTATTCCAAAATATGTCTTTTCAATTTTACTAAAATTTTTTTCTGGATCTGCAAATGCTCTTATGGGATGCAAACTTGCTTTTCCGATATTTTTGGAAAGATTTGTAACTTTATCAAAGACTCTGGAAGAAATGGCACCACTTGTGTGAATGATACTTTCTAAACCCCTCAAACTCCAGTTTTTTAAAATTGTATTCAAATTTTCAAGTTCATCATCTGGTAAACAGATCAGTAATATGCCTCTTGGTGATTCTGCAAAATTTGTTGTGGTAGGCTTACCTTCTCCTATGAATTTCACCGCACTTTTGGAACTTTCAATAGTTCTATTGGCTACAATCCCTATTTTCCAACCTGCAATTTTTAAAGTTTTAGCCAGCGTCTTTCCTACTCTTCCCGCACCTAATACATTAAGGAGAAACATTTTTTAACCAGCTTCCTCCAATTTCAATTGTTCGCTTTAATCTTTGAATTGTTCTATTTTTTCCAAGAACTTTTATTGATTCAAACAATCCTGGAGTAATTAACTTACCTAACAGAGCGCCTCTTATAATTTGAAAAACAACTCTTTTCTTTATTTCCAATTCTTTTGCAACATTCTCAAGTAAAGTTCTTATATCTTCAATATTTTTGAATTCTTTGTCCTTGAAATCATCAAGGGCCTTTTTGAGTATCTCGAGCGATCGAGTTTCACTTATGAAACTTTTTATGTACTCTTCGGAGTACTCATATTCATCGATCAAAAATGGTTTTACCATTTCCAATAGTTGAACCAGTGTATTTACTTTCTCTCTACAAATCTCCATTACTTTCATAATGTAATCCTTATTATGATTCTCTAAGATGAATGCGTCATCTTTTCTAAAATTCAATAACCAGTTATGGAAAATCCCAAATAAATCTTCAATTTCCATTTTTCTTAAATGTTTGCCATTCAACCACTCTAATTTTTGGTAGTCGAATATAACAGATTTGTTTGATATTGAATTTAGAGAAAAGTTTTCAATCTTGTCTTTATAATCAAATATTTCTTCTTCGACTGACCAACCCAATATAGCAAGATAATTCATCAGAGCTTTACTCAAATATCCCTGTTCTCTGAAATAATTGATAGAAGTTCCACCGTGCCTTTTGCTCAAAGGGGATCTATCTCTGCCTAAAATAAGAGGTATATGCATAAACTCCGGTAATTCCCAGCCAAATGCCTGGTATATCATAATTTGCTTAGGGGTATTTGAAAGGTGATCTTCTCCTCTTATGACGTGCGTTATTTTCATGAGATAATCGTCTACAACGACAGCGAAATTATAAGTTGGAAAACCATTTGATTTTATTATTACTAGATCATCAAAGATATCATTACTGAATTTCATTTTACCTTTCAGAAGATCGTTGAAAGATGTTTCACCTTCTTCAACTTTAAATTTTATGGTTACATCATGTCCCTTTTTAAAATAATTTTCAGGCCATTCGAACGTTTTCAAAATCACTTCTTTGGGATTTTCCAAATCATGCACAGCGTAATAGGCTTTTTTCAAATCTATGAGTTTCTTTGCATAATTCTGATATATACCCAATTTATTCCTTTCACTTTGTCTGTAAGGCCCATGATCACCGCCAATATCTGGTCCCTCGTCCCAATCCAAACCACACCATCTTAAGGAATCCAGTATGAGAAATTCGAATTCCTCTGAAGATCTCTCAAGATCTGTATCTTCTATCCTGAGAATAAATTTACCATTCATTTTTCGAGCAAATAACCAATTGAAGAGAGCTGTTCTGGCACCTCCGACGTGTAGATAACCTGTTGGACTTGGGGCAAATCTTACTCTGACCACTTAGTGTTTTCCCTCCTTATTCTTTAGTCAATTCAAAGTATAATACAAAAAGAATTAAATAAAAACTGTTATTTTACGTATCCTATAATAATTGCAATAAGGTTTGCAATACTCCAGATACCACCAACGATAACTGCTAATTCAAGTTTGTCCATTAGAGGAAGCAGAAAGTAAACAACTGTCTCAAGTTCTACGGAGGTTGGAAATAACCAGTAGTTTCTGTCATCTTTTGATAGTTTTACGAAGAAGTCTGCTATCCATAAAAATGGTATAAAAAGAAAAAAGGACTTTTGTTTTTCTTTTGTATTTGTTGGAATTTTTTGGCTTGGCCTTAAATTATCAAAGAGCTGCTTGTAACCAACCCACATAGAAGCCATGTGGGAGGTAATTAAGACTATTCCCCAGAACAATATTGTTCTTTCATTGCTTGAATTTTGAAGAGTTCTGAAAACTAATGCTAAAGTTCCGCCTCCAAGTCTTAAAGAATCAGCGCTTATGTCGAGTGCTGTCCCAAGCTTTGAGTTTTTATTAAGTATCCTTGCGACTGGCCCATCGATACAGTCCAAAAAGTAAGAAAGTTCGAAAAACACTGCTCCGAGCAAAACTCCGATATATCCATAAACAAAAGCAAAAAAGTAAACTTCTAAAAATGAAAAAAATAAGGAGAATATCGTAATAAAATTAGGGTGAAGCCATGGAACTTTGTTTACAATTAAGACGATTAAAGGCTTAAATAAAGGTTGCAGAACGAATTTTGTCCAGAGTGGTTGTTTAGTCAGAAAACTGTCGATATCTTTTTTGGTGAATTTGTTCAATTTTTACACCTGCCTTGTATATTTGAGTAGTTTGATATTTAATATATAAGGAGTCAAATGTAATTTTATCACTCTATCTGCCGAAACTTAAAACAAAATTTTTTTAATCGCTAAAAAAGATATTTGAAGTGTTATTATTCAACAAAAATGATATAATCGTCTAAGGGGTGAATTATATGCTAAACAGTATTGATGAACGTCTAAAAAAATTGAAAAGCGAGATGGAGAAATTATCTGTTGATGCGTATTTGTGTGTGAACATAGAAAATTCTAATCATCCAGAAGCTTTTTATTTTTCAGGATTTTCTGGTTCGTTCTCCATATTAATCATTGATAAAGACAGGAAATTGATACTAACTGATTCAAGATACTACGAGCAAGTCAAACTTGAAACTCAATTCACCTTGGTAAAATTTGAAGGCAAAGAATCTGGTGAGAAAAAACTGTTTGAGATTCTTGGTGATTACAAAAGAATAGGTTTAAATTTTTCAAGAATAAATCTCAAATTCTACGAGAATTTGAAAAAGAATTTGAAAGGTGCTGAATTTGTCGACTTTGATGAAATAATTTCAAAATTGAGAATGATAAAATATGGTGATGAAATCGAAAAAATAAAAAATGCAATCCAAATTACTCAAAGAGCTTTCGAGAATTCGTTAAATTTTCTCAAAGCAGGTATGACTGAAAATGAATTTGCTGCAAGGCTTGAATATGAGATGAAACTCTTGGGGGCTGAAAGAACAGCTTTTGAAACCATCGTTGCTTCTGGCTTTAGAGGTGCTTTACCTCATGGAAGAGCAAGCGACAAAATCATAGAAGAGGGAGATTTGGTTGTTATCGATTTTGGCGCGGTTTACAAAGGGTACTGCGGTGATATAACAAGGACAGTGGCTGTTGGTGATATAGATGATGAAAAATACGAAGTTTACAAAACAGTTGAACGTGCCCAGAGAGAAGCAATAAAAAAAATGAGAGCTGGTATGACAGGAAAAGAAATTGATAAAATCGCAAGGGATATAATAAATAACGCTGGATATGGATCAAATTTTGGGCATAGTTTGGGACACGGGATTGGTATAGAAGTTCATGAAGCTCCATCTGTTTCTCCTTCAAATGATACAACCTTACCAAGTGGTGTGGTTGTGACGGTAGAACCGGGAATTTATTTGCCAGGAAAATTTGGTGTTAGAATAGAAGACAATGTGATTCTGACTGAAAATGGTGCTGTGCTTTTAAGTAAACCGAATGAATTAATAAAAGTCTAAAATTTTGAGATGGAGGTGTATTTAAAGAAATGATAGAAGTAGGAGATTTAAAAAAAGGTATGCATATTCTTTGGAATAACGACATATACAGAGTTATAGATGTTAATAAACATTTTATGGGTAGAGGTAGTGGACTTATAAGGACAAAACTTAAAAGTATTACAACTGGTTATACAATTGATCAATCGTTTAACAGTGGTGAGAAAGTTCAGGAAGCTTCTTTATCTTTGAGAAAAGCTCAGTACCTTTATAGGGAAAATAATGATGTGTATTATTTTATGACTCTTGATGATTATGAAACGCATTCGTTGGATGAAGAGGCTGTTGGAGATGCAAAGTGGTATCTGATAGAAAATATGGAAGTTGATCTCCAATTTCATGATAACAAACTACTTGGTATTTTGTTGCCTACGTCTGTTGTTTTAGAGGTTAGAGAAACTGAACCTGGATTCAAAGGTGACACTGTTTCAGGTGGTAGCAAACCTGCTGTACTTGAAACAGGTTTGAAAATAAATGTTCCTCTTTTTGTTGAGGTTGGTGATAAAGTTAGGGTGGACACGAGGACTGGTGAGTATATAGAAAGAGCCTGAAGGAGGTGATTTTTATGGATGAAAAGAGAATAAGTGGAGAGTATGGAGAAATTAATATTGCCGACAATGTCATATTGGATATTGCGACTGTTGCTTTATCCAAGGTGGAAGACGTTTATGTTGATGACAGAAAAAATATCAAGAAGTTGAAACGTAATATATCTATACAACATGAAGGAGAAGGAGATGAAGAAAAATTAATTATAAACATCAAAACTAATGTTAAGTATGGTCGAAGTTTGCTGGACATTGCGAAGGATATCCAGAAAATTTTAAAGGAAGAGGTTCAAAATCTTACTGGAATAGAGGTTAACGAAGTGAATGTGAAGATAGAGGATATAATCTTCGAAGAACCAAAGAATATAGAAAATCTGGACAAAGAAATTCAGGAAAACCTGGATGAGATGGTCGAGAAAGTAGAGAATGAAACTGAAAATATCACAAAAGATAGTGAGGCTGACGAAAAATGAAAAAACTATCCAGATATTTGGGATTTACTGTAATAGGTTTCTCAATAGTTTTGTGGTTGTTCAATTTTGAGGCGTTCAAAGGGTTCATCGAGATCGCTGGAAAATTTGATATTTGGGGTCTTGTGCTGAAAATAATCATAACAACAGTGGGTGTGTTCATGATCCTTTTGGACCGCTTTCTGAAGCCGAAAGAAAGATATCTCAGCATACTTGAAGATGGAGAAACAGGTATTCAAGTATCCGAACACGCTTTGAATTCCATGGTGATGGCTGTACTTTCCAATAATGTTGAAGGCATAGAAATAAAATCTTGCAATGCAACAGAACAAGAAGGAGAGATAAAAATTTCTTTGATTTTAGAATTTACAGACAGTGAAAATGTTAATGAAGCTTCCAGAAGAATTATAGATTTACTCAAAAGTGAATTGGCAAGTAAACTCGGTGTTTTGAATATCAAGGTACAGATAATAGTGCAGAAACTATCTTTCCAGGGTTAGCAAAAGGGTGGTTATTAAATGGAAAAAAAAGTTGTACCACGTCGCAGAACAATGAGAGAATTTGTCTTCAAAGTTATATATCAATATGACTTCACAGGTGATAGTCTGGATGAGATTTTCAAATATACACTTGAAAATGATAGATTAGATCAATTGAGCGCTAAAGAGGCATGGGATTTTGCTAAAGGGATAATTGAGAACTTAGACGAGATAGATTCCTTAATAAAGAAGCACTTGATAAACTGGACTTTTGAAAGACTTTCATCTATTGATAAAAACATTTTGAGACTTGGAACCTATGAACTTTTATTCAAAGATGATATTCCGATTGAAGTTACTTTGAATGAAGCCATAGAAATCGCTAAGAAGTTTGGATCGGATAAAAGTGGAAAATTTGTTAATGGAATTTTAGACAGAATCGCTAAAGAACATGCTCCAAGGCATAAATTTGATTTATAGGGTGGTGAAAACTTTGACGGATATAGAGATTGCAAAGAAAGCGAAGCTGTTTCCAATAGAACAAATTGCAAATAGAATGAAGATTCCAGATGAATTCGTATATCCATATGGAAAATACATCGCCAAAATTGATCATCGCTTTTTAAAGATATTAGGTGACAAGCCTTCTGGTAAATTGATAATTGTAACGGCAATGACCCCGACTAAATTTGGCGAGGGTAAAACAACGACCAGTATAGGTTTATCCCAAGCCATAAACAAACTTGGAAAAAATTCAGTAGTTACTTTGAGAGAACCTTCTCTTGGACCTGTAATGGGAATAAAAGGTGGAGCAACTGGTGGAGGCTATTCACAGGTATTGCCTATGGAAGATATAAACCTTCATTTTACGGGCGATATACACGCAGTTACGACTGCTCATAATCTTCTTTCAGCAATGATAGATGCAAGTATAAAATTCGGCAATCCGTTGAATATAAATCCAACGAAAGTTTATTGGCCTCGAGCGATGGATATGAATGACAGAGCTTTGAGAAATATTGTAATTGCTTTAGGCGGAAGTCCAAATGGTCTTCCAAGGGAAGAACATTTCATAATAACTGCCGCTTCAGAGGTTATGGCAATATTATGTTTATCTAAGAATTTGGAGGAATTGAAAGAACGTCTTGGCAAAATTATCGTTGCTGAGACTTTTTCAGGTGAACTTGTTAAAGCCTCAGATTTGAAGGCTAACAATGCTATGGCGGTTATTTTAAAAGATGCTATAAATCCTAACCTTGTTCAAACAATAGAAAATACCCCCGCAATAATTCATGGGGGACCTTTTGCGAACATAGCACACGGTACTAATTCGGTTATCGCAACGGAATTGGCTTTAAAACTGTCGGATTATGTCGTTACTGAAACTGGTTTTGGTGCTGATCTTGGGGCTGAGAAGTTTTTTGATGTTGTTGCTCCTATGACAGGTATAACACCTAACTGTGTGGTTCTGGTAGCCACTGTAAGAGCTTTGAAATTACATGGTGGAAAATCCGAAAAAGAAATAGAGACAGAAGATATTGGCGCACTCAAAAATGGAATGAAGAATTTGCTTAGACACATTGAAAATATGAAAAAATACAATCTTCCAGTTGTTGTAGCGATAAATAGATTTCCCTCTGATACCGATAGGGAAATTGAGGTTCTTTCATCGGAACTTGAAGAATTGGGAATATTAAATGCTGTTTCTGATGTTTGGGCAAAAGGTGGAAATGGAGCTATGGATCTTGCTAAAAAAGTTATTGAAAGTTGCGATGAAAGTGATATTTCATTCAAGCCTATTTACGACTGGAACGAACCTATAAGTTCAAAAATCGAGAAAATAGCAAAGGAAATTTATAGAGCTTCAAATGTAGAATATTCTCAAACCGCCAGAATTAAAATCAAAAAATTTGAAAGATCTGGATTTGGTAATCTTCCTGTTATCATTGCTAAAACTCAATATTCTTTCTCTGACAATCCTAAACTACTTGGTGCTCCTGGAAATTTCGTTTTCAGTATTAAAGATGTTAGTTTGTCAGCAGGTGCAGGTTTTTTAGTAGCACTTGCTGGAGATATAATGACAATGCCGGGTTTACCGAAAATACCAAATGCGGTGAATATGAATATCGACAACAGTGGAAATATCGAAGGATTGTTTTAGAGAAAGTATTTATCCAATTTAAGGGGGAATTTTCCCCTTATTTTTGTTTTTTCAGGAGGTTGCGGTTTTATGTTGTTAAAGTTACAAACAAAGAATTATGCTTTTTTTGAAGATTTAGATATTACTTTCTCAGATAGACTCAATGTTATAACAGGTGAAAGTGGTTCGGGAAAGTCTCTTTTTGTTAAGGCACTGCAGACTTTGATGGGAGAACCACAAAACACAATGAAAATGAACGAAGATTCTATGATACAGGGATATTTAGTGGTTGGAGATACAATCAGAAAATCCTTGAGGGAACATGGAATAAAAGTTGATGAAGAACTTATAGTAACCGTGAGTTTTCAAAATAAAAGATTAATATACAGGATAAATGGTATCATGGTCCCCAAGGAATTTTTAAGAAACCTGTCAAGAGATCTTTTTGTCTTTCATACCCAGGGTTCTCAATCAAAGCTTTTCTCAAATTCTTTTTATATGGATCTAATCGACCAATTTGTCGATGCTCAACTCTTGGAAAGTTATAGAAAAAAGTTCAAAACTTATTTTGAACTTCTGGAAAAAAAGAAAAAATATCTGAATGGTGTCTCGAACATTTTGAAAAGAAAGGATTATCTCAGTTTCCAGATTAACGAGATAGAAACTTTTTCTCCAAGCAGTGAGGAAGAAAAAACTTTGAATAGCAAATATTCGATGATGTTGAATTCAAAGAAAATAAGAGAATCACTTGCCTATGCTCTGGAACTTATCAGAACAGGTGATAAAAGTATATACGATATTTTAAACGATTTGAAGTACATGATATCATCTCTGAATCAGGAACCACTTAAGCCTTTGGTGGAGAAATTGAACATTCTGATAGATGGCGTTGAAGACTGGAGATATGAAGCGGAAAAAATATTTGATGAGGCAGAATACAGTGATGAAGAATTTGAAAGATTAACGCAACGTTTAAATGGTTATCAATTACTGAAGAAAAAATATGGTTCAGATGTTGATTCTATATTGAGGAATTTAGAAGACATGAGAAAGGAGCTTTTTGAGCTTGAAAATATTGAATTAGAGCTAGAAAATATTGATGAAAAACTCGAAACCCTCAAGATAGATTTGCAGGAACTTGCCTTAAAAATTAGAGAAAAGAGAAGAAAGGTTATACCGACCATTGAAAGATCAATAAAAAAGCATTTAAACGATTTGAAAATGAAAGATGCCGAGATAAAGTTCGAACTTAATGAATTGAATGATTTTGCCATGAATGGTCTTGATGAAATCAAATTAGTTGCGAGTATGAATCCAGGTATTCCAGAAGCTCCAATTGCTAAGATAGCATCTGGAGGCGAGCTTTCAAGAATCATGCTGGCTATAGAACTTGCAATCTCGGAAAGGATCGGTGAATTATCTCTGATTTTCGATGAAGTAGATTCTGGAATTGGACAAAGAATAGCTGAAGTAGTGGCAAAAAAATTGAAGGAAGTTTCCAAAAAACATCAGGTCTTGGTTGTTTCACATCTTCCACAAATTCCTCTTGTGGCAGATAAACACTTCGTTGTTCAGAAAGCTTCAATGGAAAATGAAACCAGAACGTTTATAAAAGAGTTAAATGAGAGCGAGAGAATAGTGGAGATAACCAGTATGTTTGGAGAAAGTTTTGAGGATATAAAGTCAAAAATTGAGAAATTTATAAGATTAAATTAGGAGGCGAGATCTTGAAAGTGCTTTTCAAAGATAAGGTGTATGAATTTAAAAATGAACTCAAGGTTAAAGAACTTATGAAAAAATTGGATTTAAATAGCGAAGAGAATCTTGTTGCGGTGAATGGTAGGCTTGTTACAGAAGATGAAACTATACCAGAAGATGCGGAAGTAAAAATAATACCCGTGGTATCGGGGGGATAATCGTGATCGAAAAATTAGTGGAACTTTATCCAAAAATCGTAGAAAACTATAGAATTGTTGAAAAACGTTTAACAGACCCGGATGTTCTGGAAGATCCCAACTTGTTGAAGGAATATTCAAAAAAACATGCAAGATATTACGAATTAGTTCAGGCTTTTCAGGAACTGGAAAATCTGGAAAAAGAGCTGGAAGAATTAAAAGAAATGGAAGAAGATCCCGAAATGATGGAAATGGTTGAAGAAGAGAAAAAGCAACTTCTTGAGAAGCGCGAGCGACTTATTCCAAAGATAAAAATTCTGTTATTGCCAGAGTCTCCTAATGATTCGAAAGATGTAATACTGGAAATAAGAGCTGCCGCTGGTGGAGAAGAAGCTGCCCTATTTGCTGCAGATTTATTCAGAATGTACTTGAAGTATGCTGAAAAAAATGGTTGGAAAGTTGAATTGATAGATTCAACTCCAACCGAACTTGGGGGGTTCAAGGAAATAGTTGCAGAAATAAAAGGAAAAGATGTTTATAGGAAAATGAAATATGAGAGTGGTGTACACAGAGTTCAAAGAATACCGGTTACAGAATCAGGAGGAAGAATACACACATCTACAGCAACGGTAGCTATATTGCCTGAAGCAGATGAAATTGACATCAGTATTGATCCTTCAGAATTGAAAATAGACACGTTCAGAGCATCTGGACATGGTGGACAACATGTCAATAAGACTGAATCAGCAGTTAGAATAGTTCATATACCAACTGGTATAACAGTGACCTCACAAAGTGAAAGATCACAATTTCAGAACAAGCAAAAAGCTTTAATGGTACTGCGTTCTAAACTACTTAACTTGATGACTATGAAAGAAAATATAGAGAGATCAAAACAGAGAAAAATCCAAATCGGTACAGGAGAAAGAAGTGAAAAAATAAGAACTTATAATTTCCCACAAAATAGAGTGACAGACCACAGGATAAATTTCACATTGCATAATCTTCAAAGTGTTTTGGATGGTGATTTAGACCCGATAATAGAGAAATTGATTGAAACAGAACTTGAAGAACGATTGGGAGAGATAGAGATTGAGTCTTGAAGAGCTTATTTTTGAAGATAAAGAAATCGATATGAAATTAGTCTCAAGTGATCTTTTGGCGTTTATTGGTGATGCATTTTATTCTCTTTATATAAAAACCAAATTGATAGTTCGTGGGGATTTGAAAGCAGGTGTCGTTCATGAAAAAGCAAAAGAGAGAGTATTTTCCAAAGCACAAGCAATCTCATTGGAAAAACTTTTGGATTTTTTAAATGAATCCGAAAAGTCTGTGGTAAGAAGAGCTTTGAATAGCAATGGTGCCAAAAGATATGGTAACGATCCTTATTACAGAAAAAGTACTGCATTCGAAGCATTACTCGGTTATCATTATCTTTCAAAAAATTTCGACAGGTTGAACCAGTTACTTAAAGAGGTGGAAAGATGTTCTTGTACGGAATAAACATTTTAATGGAAGCTATAAAGTCTGGTCAGAAGATCAAGAGGGTTTATATACTTGAAGGAATTAAAAGATTTGAAGAAATAAAAAGTATTTTAGAAAAAAACAGAATACATTTTCAGAAAGTTCCAGAGAAGATTCTAAGAAAGCTTTCAGAAGGGGAAAAGAATCAAGGGGTTGTTTTTGAAATCGATGATTTTAAATACTACAGTTTGGAAGATTTTTTAAAAATAGATAAAAAGAATTGGTTTTTAATCTTATTGGATCAGATACAAGATCCTCACAATTTAGGAGCGATAATAAGAACAGCAGTTTGCGCAGGCGCTGATGGAATTGTAATCACCAAGGACAGAAGCGCAAAAGTAACTCCTGCTGTTGTCAAAGTTTCAGCTGGCCTGATATTTAATATTCCGATAATAATGGTAACCAACCTTGTGAACACGATTAAAACTCTTAAAGAAAAAGGAATATGGGTTTATGGTGCGGATATGAAGGGAAAAAACTTGTGGCAAACTGATTTCAAGATTCCTTTGGCTTTGGTAATGGGGAATGAAGGAAATGGCTTAAGAAAATTAGTTAAAGAAAGTTGTGATGAACTGGTATCCATTCCAATGAAAAATGATGCAGATTCTTTAAATGTTTCAGTAAGTACAGGAATATTAGCTTTTGAAGTTATGCGACAGAGGGAATACTCAGGTTGATTTTGAATTAAAATATTTGCAGTAATTTGAAAAGGGGCACTTTTGGCATTGTGGATTGATTGGTTTACAGATTTTCTTACCAAATTCAACCATGGAACCATTTATAGGTCCCCACAACTCTTTTGGTAGAATTTTCGTCAATTCTTCCTCGGTTTTTTCAGGTGTTCTTGTCGATATCCAGCCTAATCTGTTCGATATCCTGTGGACATGGGTATCAACTGCCAATGCTGGTATATTGTAACCAACCGAAAGAACGATATTTGCTGTTTTTCTTCCAACTCCCGGTAATTTAAGCAATTCACTCAAATCATTCGGAACATTTCCGTTGTATTTTTCAACTAAAATCCTCGAGATTTCAACAATCCTTTTCGCTTTTTGTTTGTACATTCCGGCTGGTTTTATAAAAACATGAATATCTTCTGGATTGACTTTTGATAATTCCCAAGGACTTTTATATTTTGAAAAAAGATTCTTTGCAGCTTTTTCAGTGTTTTCGTCACGTGTCCTCTGACTTAAAACAGTTGCTATTAAAACCTTGAATGGGTCATTGTTGGAATGATACCTTGGAAAAAGTTCAATAATTTTTTTAGCTACTTCAACTATTGATTTCACATTATCCATCATATCAACCTTTTCTTCAGATTTTCTTGATCTCGAGCAAACAAAAGTGCATCATCTTTACTTATTAAGCCTTGATTGTGTGCTCTGATCAAAGCATCATCGAACGTGACCATACCAAATCTTCCGCCAGCTTCCATCATAGATTCTATTTGATGCAATTTGTTTTCTCTAATCAGATTTTTAATTGCCGGGGTTCCAACAAGAATTTCAACTATTGGTACAAAGCCTTTTGCATCCTTCCGAGGTAAAAGCCGCTGATAAACTATACCTATAAGGGTATTTGCAACTTGAAGTGCTATCTGTCTTTGTTGAACAGGCGGAAAAACACCTATTATTCTTTCGGGGGCAGTCGCTGCAGAATTTGTATGTATTGTTGCAAAGACCAAATGCCCTGTTTCAGCAGCTGTAAGAGCTAATTCCATTGTTTCAGGATCTCGCATTTCTCCAACGAGTATAACGTCAGGATCCTGTCTCAGGGAATATTTCAATCCATCTGCAAATGATTCTGTATCCATACCGAGCTCACGTTGATGGATGAGGGCCATTTTGTTTTCAAACAAATATTCTATAGGGTCCTCTATCGTAATTATATGTACAGGCCTTCTGGAATTTATATAATCTATCATTGCTGCAAGTGTTGTGGATTTACCACTACCGGTTGGTCCGGCTACAAGAACTAATCCTCTGTCTCTATCACAAAATTCTCTCAGAATCGAAGGAAGACCAAGTTCATCAAAATTCCTAATATTTTTAGTTATAATTCTTAGAGCGGCTGCGATATTTTTTCTCTCGTAAAAAACGTTTGCCCTTACTCTTATCAAATCTTCTATTCCAAAAGAAAAATCGATCTCTTTTTTGCTTTTGTTATTGCGGTTTACTCCTAATTCTTCAAGAAGAGTATTGATGCTATGCGTCAAAGTTTCATTGGAGAATGGAGGTATTTCATCATATTTTCTCAGTTTTCCATATATTCTGAAAACGGGGGGTATCCCAACTGAAAGATGAACATCTGAAGCTTCCATTCGATAAGCCTCAAGGACAAGTTTTTTTATATCGATTATACTATCTTGTTTTTTTATTTCTATCATCAATTCATCACCTCTTTTTAATATTTGTGTATAAATATTGAAACCCAAATTATGGAATAATAGATATAAGTGATGATTTCCACATTCTGCTTTTGTTTTTATAATTATATTATATAATATACCAGGTTTAAATTTTAAATTATTTTTCTGAAAGGAGGAATTTTGATGCCATTTGTTAACACTAAAGAAATATTGGAAGATGCAAATCAAAGAGGTTATGGCGTAGCTGCTTTTAACATCAACGATTTAGAATTTTTTATGGCGATTTTCGAGGCGGGGGTCGAAGAGAGATCACCAATAATAATTGAAACAAGTGAAGGTGCTCTTAAGTATGCAGGCTTGGGGAATCCTTTAAGAGGCGCGAGATTTTTTTACGAACTTGTTAGAAATTATGCTGAATCAGTTGATATTCCAATATCTTTGCACCTTGATCATGGCAAAAAATTCGAATACATCATGGCTGCTATCAAATCCGGATACACTTCGGTAATGATTGATGCATCACATCTTCCATTTGAACAGAACGTCGAGGAGACAAAAAAAATAGTTGATATCGCTCACGCAGTCGGAGTGTCTGTGGAAGCTGAACTTGGAAGATTGATGGGAGTTGAGGATAACGTATCGGTATCTGAGAAGGATGCAATCCTTGTAAATCCAGATGAAGCTGAAGAATTTGTAGCCAGAACTAAAGTAGACTTTTTAGCCCCAGCAATTGGGACAAGCCATGGTGCATTTAAGTTCAAGGGAGAAGCCAAACTGGATTTTGAAAGATTGAAGAAGGTTAAGGAAAAAACAGGTATTCCCCTTGTGCTTCATGGTGCTTCAAGTGTTCCACAGGAATTGGTGGAACTTGCTAACAATTACGGAGCTGAAATTGAAGGTACCAAGGGTGTTCCTTTTGAAGTTTTGAAAGAAGCGGTAAAATATGGGATAAACAAGGTTAACACAGATACTGATTTAAGAATGGCTTTTATGGCTTACCTTAGAAAGACACTGAGCGAAAAGAAAACAGAATTCGATCCGAGAAAATATTTCAAAGAACCTATGGATGCTGTAAAGGAAGTTGTGAAGGAAAGAATGAGAGTTTTGGGTTCATCAGGAAAGGCTTGATGTTATCAACAAAAAACTTCAGGAGGTAAAAAAATGCTTGTTTTGGTAATAAACTCAGGAAGTTCTTCCATCAAATATCAGTTGATAGATATGAATGATGAAAAGGTTATTAGTAAAGGAATGATTGAACGAATAGGAATTGAAGGTTCGAGAATGAAGCATAAAAAAAATGCTGAACAATTTGTCATTGAAAAAAATATACCTGATCATGAAGTGGGGCTGGCATTACTTTTAGAAGTACTTCAAGATGAAAAGATGGGAGTCATAAAAGATTTAAGTGATATAAAGGCTGTTGGTCATAGAGTGGTACATGGTGGTGAGAGGTTCGCAAGCTCTGTAAGAATAGATGAAGAGGTTTTAAAAGCTATCGAGGAAAATGCTGTGCTTGCTCCGTTACATAATCCTCCAAACATAGCCGGTATAAAAGCAGCCATGAAATTACTCCCGAATGTTCCACAGGTTGCTGTTTTTGATACCGCTTTCCATCAGACTATGCCCAAAAAAGCGTATCTTTATGCCATACCTTATGAATATTATGAAAAATACAAAATCAGAAGATATGGATTTCACGGAACATCTCATAGATATGTTTCAAAACGCGCTGCGGAAATTCTTGGAAAAAAGTATGAGGAATTGAAAATAATAACTTGCCACCTTGGTAATGGTGCTTCTATAGCTGCTGTGAAAAATGGAAAGTCCGTTGATACATCCATGGGATTTACACCTCTTGAAGGTCTTGTAATGGGAACACGCTCCGGTGATCTTGATCCCGCTATAGTTACTTATTTACAGGAAGTCGAGAATCTAAGTGCAGGCGAAATTTACGAAATATTGAATAGAAAGAGTGGTGTACTTGGGCTCAGCGGTATAAGCAGTGATATGAGAGAAATCGAAGATGGTGCTATTGCCGGGGATCCTATTGCACGATTGACTCTGGATATATACGAATACAGAATTGCTAAATACATTGGTGCTTACGCTGCTGCTATGAATGGCGTGGATGCTATTGTTTTCACCGCAGGAGTAGGTGAAAATTCGCCAATATTGAGGGAAGAAATTTGTGAGAATTATTTAGGTTATCTTGGGGTGAAAATAGATAAAGAAACAAACGATGTAAAAGGTAAAGAAACAGTTATTTCTACCCCAGATTCTAAAGTCAGTGTTATCGTAATTCCAACCAACGAGGAACTTGTAATTGCGCGAGATACTAAGGAAATCGTCGAAAAAAATTTAAAGGAACTCTGAAAATGGGGGTGAAAAAGTGTCAGTGAATCTTATGGGGAAACACATACTTGGAATAAGAGAACTAACGTCGGAAGAGATATATCAATTAATAGAGACTGCTATTACTCTAAAAAGAGACAAACAAACAGGTAGATCCCACGAGCTTTTGAAAGGAAAAACTCTGGCAATGATTTTTCAAAAGCCTTCTCTCAGAACAAGAGTTTCTTTTGAAACAGCTATGACACATCTTGGAGGTCATGCTCTTTATTTAGGTCCTGATGATATAAAGCTTGGTAAGAGAGAAGATATAGATGATATAGCTGAAGTATTGTCAAGAATGGTTGATTTGATGATGGCCAGGGTTTTCGAGCATGTTGTCGTTGAAGAGCTTGCTAAGAATTCTAAAGTTCCTGTTGTCAATGGACTGAGTGATTTTGAACATCCAACTCAAATAATAGGAGATTTCATGACCATCTTGGAAAAAAAGAAGAAACTCGAAGGTCTAAAACTTGCTTATGTTGGCGATGGAAACAATGTCGCTAATTCTCTGATCTTTGGTGCCCCAAAAGTTGGTATGGATATATTCGTAGCTTCACCTAAAAATTATGAGCCTAAACCAGAAGTTTTAGAACAAGCTAAGGAGTTTGCGCAGAAAGCGGGAACCATAATAGAAATAACTGAAGATCCGAAGATAGCAGTCGAAGGTGCTGATATAGTTTATACAGATGTATGGACCAGTATGGGACAAGAAGCAGAGAAGGAAGAAAGATTGAAAATATTTAAACCTTATCAGGTTAATATGGAACTACTAAAATATGCAAAACCCGACGCAATATTCATGCATTGTTTGCCAGCACATTATGGCGAAGAGGTAACAAAAGATGTTTCCAGGAGTAAATACAGCGTTATCTTCGATCAAGCAGAGAATAGATTGCATTCTATAAAATCTATTCTTGTCCACATAGCTTATAAATGAAAACTCTAATTTTGAAGGGAGGCATTTAATAGATGGGACCAATTTATTATGCACTTATTTCAGCAGTTTTATCTTCTATTCTTGCGTTTATAATGTTAAAAAATGCAATGTCCCAAAGAATTGGTAGTAAGCAATTGGCAGAGATATCAGGTGCAATTCAAGAAGGAGCTTCGGCGTTTTTAAAAGCTGAAGGTAAAAACATAGGAATAATTGCTATACTCGTTGCACTGGTTTTAGGAATCATATTCTTTCCTAAATATGCTTTTACACTTTTATTTGGTGCCTTTGTTTCAGAAATGGCCGGCGTTATAGGAATGTACGCTGCCACCAGATCCAATGCAAGAGTTACTACAGGAGCTCAAAAAGGCTTATTTGAGGCATTCAAAGTTGCATTCACAGGTGGTTCAGTAATGGGATTATCAGTTGCAGGATTTTCAGTGACAGGTTTGATGATAGTTATGTTGATATTCAAAGATGCCTTTGCTTTTAACAACATTGCGATAGGTCACACAAAAGGAATATCTTTCGTTGATGGTGCGATGCTTATAAGTTCATACTCACTTGGGGCCAGCTTGATTGCGCTGTTTGACAGGGTTGGTGGTGGTATGTACACCAAAGCTGCCGATATGAGTGCCGATCTGGTTGGAAAAGTCGAATGGGGTATACCGGAGGATGACCCAAGAAATCCTGCGACGATAGCTGACAACGTTGGTGACAATGTTGGTGATGTTGCAGGCCTTGGTGCAGATATCCTTGAATCGTATGTTGCGTCGATTGTTTCGGCAATAGTTTTAGCGCTTTATATGAAACTTGCTGATCCTACTATGACTGAACCACAATACAAAGGTTTAATTTATCTTCCAATATTGCTGGCTGCAGGTGGAATAGTTGCCTCAATGATAGGAGTAATAGTTGTCAGGTTGAGAAAGACTCGAAACGCTGCTAAGGCCCTTTCTTTTGGTAATCTATTTACAGGGATTCTTGTTATGATAATAATGGCTTTTACCGTTTATTTTGTAGGGCTTGACTATAAATTCAAAGATGCATTTATTCTTTTCCCTGATGTCGTTTCAAGATGGAGACCTTTCTGGGCTATTATAAGTGGTCTAATTGCTGGAATAGTTATAAGTAGATTGAGTGAATATTATACGTCTGATGAATATAAACCTGTAAAAACGCTGGCGGAAAAGACGAAATCGGGAGTAGCTGTTAATATAACAAGCGGTCTTGCTCTTGGAATGGGAAGCACATTCTGGCCAGTATTGACACTTGCACTTGCTATACTTGCAGCATATTTGTCTGCTGGTGTTTATGGTATAGCAATAGCTGCACTTGGAATGCTTTCATTTGTAGGTTATATAGTCAGTGTTGATAGTTATGGACCTGTTGCTGATAATGCTGGCGGGATAGCTCAAATGGCTGAGCTTGACCCTAAGGTCAGGGAGATAACCGATAAGCTTGATTCGGTTGGAAATACTACGGCTGCCATAGGTAAAGGCTTTGCTATAGGTTCTGCTGCTTTTGCCGCTCTTGCATTGATAGTTTCGTATATTTGGGGGACGGCTCAGAGCGTTGAGCAACTCTCGTTGAATCCTATTATAAATCTTGTCAATCCTTACACACTTATCGGTTTGATAATAGGTGGTATGCTTCCTTACTACTTTGCTTCTCTTTTAATAAACGGTGTTGCTGATTCGGCATTTGTGATGATTCAGGAAATAAGAAGACAATTCACTGAAAGACCTGGAATACTTCAGGGAAAAGAAAAACCGGATTATGCGAGATGTATCGAAATAACCGCACATGGTGCATTAAAAAGAATGATACTCCCAGGAATAATCGCAATTGTCACCCCGTTTGTAGTCGGATTCTTACTCGGTAAATCAGCAGTTGCCGGTCTTTTGATAGGCGGACTCCTGAGTGCAATAACAATAGCAATATTCTCTGCAAACTCCGGTGGTGCGTGGGACAATGCAAAAAAATATGTTGAAGCAGGAAATCTTGGTGGTAAGGGTTCTGAGGCGCATAAAGCTGCTGTAGTAGGAGATACGGTTGGTGATCCACTCAAAGATACTGTCGGACCTTCCATGGACATTCTTGTGAAACTTATGTCAGTTGTTTCACTTGTTTTTGGTTCTTTGTTCCCAGATACTCCGTTTTTCATGTAAATAAAACATAGTTTAAAAAGCTGAGGCTTTTAAAAAAGCCTCAGCTTTTTTATTTGAGAATTGATAACTACTAAACGTAACAAATCAAACTGTCGCTGCTTTCTTGACAATTTTCAGGATAAGTGCTAACATAAAATTAGCACTCAATAAGGGGGAGTGCTAAAATGTCGAGGAAAAATAAGAAAAATCTGAATGAAAGGCAACAAAAAGTTTTATTTTGTTTGATAAAGGAATACATTAAAACTCACAAACCTGTGAGTTCTGCAAGGTTATTAGAAGTATCAAATATAAATTACAGCAGTGCAACTATAAGAAATGATATGAGAAAACTCGATTATTTTGGATATTTAAAGCAACCTCATATGTCGGCTGGTAGAATACCGACTGACAAGGCTTTACGTTTTTATCTAAATGTTATTGAGGAAATATTGAGAACCTCGAAGGAACATGGGAGCGAGATCGATATTGATCTTCAGGAATATTTTGAAGGTGACTTCAACAAAATTCTTGAAGGTGCTATAAAACTCTTGGCGATATCCACTAATGGAATAGCCATAATAGAGAAGCCAAAGATGGAATCCTTGAAGATTTTAAGTATAAGGCTTAATAAAATAGACGAGTTCAGAACAATCGTATTTATCTCCACTGAACTGGGATTGAATGAAACTTTTACGATATTTCATCCAAACGATTTGAACTTTGCCGAACTCGAGGATTTGCTTAACAATAATTTAAAAAACATGTCAATAAGAGAAGTAAAAAAATATGTTTCAGACTTACAGATAAATTCGCAAATATGGTACGATAAAAAATTTGAAGAATTGTTGAGATTTTTGAAAAAACTTGTTGGTGAACATTTTGAGGAAGGCTTTTTGAAATATGGATTTCAGCGTATAATATTGCATGATTTGATAGATCTAACTGACATACGTAATGTAATAGGTTTCGTAGAGAATGATAGACTTTTACAAAAGTTTCTTGAAGAAGATTTTCCGCTGGAATCTTCAGATGATATGAAAGTAATTATAGGTTCTGAAAGTAGTTTAAGAGATCTTGAAGCATTCTCGTTTTTTTTAACCAATTATAAGATTCTTGATAGAAAAATTGGTCGATTGCTTTTAGTAACACCAAAAATAATAGATTATCAAAGAACGATTCAACTTGTAGAATACGTTTCAAACAGATTGACAGAAATATTGACACGACTTGCTAAAAGGAGGGATTGATATGGCAGAAAGAAAAGTGAACGGAAAAACTAAGGAAGTTCGGAAACAATCTGAAGAAAAAACTAAAAAACAACCAAATGAAAGCGTAGTAAAAGAATTGGAAAATAAGTATAAAAAACTCGAAGAGGATTATCTTGCTTTGAAAGAGAGATATAATGAACTGGAAAGTTATTCAAAAAAACTGAAAGCGGAGTTTGAGAATTACAAACAGCTTGTAGTAAAAGAAAAACAGCAGATAATAAAAAATGCCACTGAATATATGATCGAAAAGTTGATACCTATAGTTGATAATTTTGAAAGAGCTTTGAAGAATGTCAATTTCGATGACTTGGAAAGTCTTAAAAGTCTTATTAAAGGTGTTGAAATGATATACAAATCGCTATTGAAGCTCTTGGAAAATGAGGGAGTTAAAATTATAGAGAGTAACGGCAAAAAATTTGATCCATTCGAACATGAGGCAGTCGAAAAGATTGAAACAGATGAGGTTGACGAATTCACAATTATAGAAGAAATTGAAAAGGGTTATAAGCTCCACTCTAAGGTTTTAAAACCAGCAAAAGTGAAAGTAGCTATAAAGTCTACTAAACGGCAAAATACGGATGGTGAAAATGCCAAAAATTAAGGTGGTGATAAAATGCCCCCAAGAAAAGACTATTACGAAATATTAGGAGTTTCGCGAGATGCAACACAGGAAGAAATAAAAAAAGCGTATAAAAAGCTCGCCAAAAAATGGCATCCTGACTTGAATCCAGAGAATAAAAAAGAGGCGGAGGAAAAATTTAAAGAAATTACAGAGGCGTATCAGGTTCTCAGTGATCCTGAAAAAAGAGCTCAATACGATAGATTTGGTTATGTTGGTGAACAGCCCTTTAATTATAACACAACTGGCAATGGCGGAAGTATATTTCAGGATCTATTTGGAGATTTTGAGGATATATTTGATATGTTTTTTGGAAGGCGTCCCGGTACTTCAGCAACTCGTGAAAAAGTTTCGAGAGCCGGAGAGGATATCCACCATTTTGTTAGTATAGAACTTGAAGATGTTCTGACCGGTAAAGAAGTACCTCTGGAATACGATAGAAGGATCTATTGCACCTCCTGTAATGGAACAGGCGCGGAGAATGGTACATCTTTTAGAACGTGCCATAGGTGTGGTGGAACTGGTGTTATACGCGAAGAACAAAGAACTTTTTTTGGAAGTTTTGTAAACACTTACACATGTCCAACGTGTGGAGGAAATGGTAGAGTAGTTGACAAAAAATGTAAAGTTTGCAGTGGAACAGGATATATTAATGAAAAGAGGAAAGTAAAACTGAAAATACCTCCTGGTATTGAAGATGGTGCAAGACTGAGAATAACTGGAGGTGGACATGCAGGAGTTAACGGAGGCCCAAACGGAGATCTTTACGTGACTGTGAAAATTAAACCACATCCAATTTTTAAGAGAAAAGGAGATGATATATATTCAGAAGTAAATGTGCACTTTTTACAAGCTATACTTGGAAGTACCATAGAAATTCCCACACTTGAAGGACCGCTGAAATTGAAGATAAAACCAGGTACCCAACCAGATACTCTTATAAGATTGAGAGAAAAAGGTTTACCGAATATGAAGACAGGTAAACGTGGAGATTTGTATGTAAAGGTAAAATTAGAAATACCAGCAAGAGTTTCAAGAAAAGAACGAGAACTTTTAAAAAATCTTGCCGAAATTTCCGGGATCAATGTAGAAGAATAGGTGGTGGTATTTATTATATTTGAAAAAGATCAAGAAAACAGAGAAGATATGGAAAAGTATGTTAAAGCTATAGAAGCAAGTTTGTTCAAAGTTCCAGTAAGAGAGGGAGATAGTATTTACCTGAGTGATATATGGCTTGTGACATCCTTACCAAAGGATTTAATAGTAGAAATTTTGAAAAATTATCCCATAGAGATGCCAGAAAATGTTAAAATAATAGTGGATGGAAAAAAGGTGATTAAGCGAAGGTGATGTAAAATCTCTGTAAATGTATGGATATCGAATATTCAGGACTACACTCTTGATTTAGTCAAATCTAAGATAGAAGAATTTATAAACATAGAATTTTCAGGCGCTTTTTCGCATGATGATAAAGTTTTAATAAAGCCGAATTTTCTCTCACCTGTTGAAGCTATTCAGGCTGTTACAACACATCCGGTAGTTATAGAAGCAGTAATAAGTATTTTGAAAGACTTTGGAGTGAGCAAAATCACAGTTGGAGATAGTCCTGCTGTTTCGAGTGCCATTAGAGTGGCTAAAAAAAGTGGAGTTGAAGAGGTATGTAAAAAATACGGTGTGGATATTGTCGATTTCAATACCCCTGTTAAAGTCAAAGGAAAATTTGGAAGAAATTTTGAACTGTCAAGAGAAGTTTTGGAAGCTGATAAGATAATAAACATTGCCAAGTTTAAAACCCATACTCATATGATAATGACTTTAAGCGTTAAAAACATGTTTGGAGCAATAGTCGGACTTAGGAAATCAGCCTGGCACGCTAAAACAGGTACAAATAAAATGCGCTTTGCTGATATGCTTGTCGAGTTATATGAGACTGTAAGGCCAACTTTCAACATAATAGATGGTATTTGGGGAATGGAAGGAAATGGTCCAAGAAATGGTAAACCAAAAAAGCTTGGTACATTGATAATAGGACAAAATGGTCACGCAGTTGATTTTATTGCCTGTAAAATGGTAAAGCTTCAAAAAGTTGTTCCTACTCTTTTAGCGGCTGAAAAAAGGGGTTTACTTAGTAGCAAATCTATTAATTTAGTTGGAGACAGTTTAAGGATTTTCGATGATTTTATTCCACCGGATACATCTATAAAAGGAATTACAGGTATCATAAATCCATTTAGTAGATTTTCTGCAAAATTCCCTAAAGTAAATCCTGATGAATGTATTGGATGTAGGATTTGTGAAGAACATTGTCCAGCGAATGCTATAAGTATTACTGCTGATGACAAAGCGATTGTTGATATTAGCAAATGTATAAGATGTTATGTGTGTCAGGAAGTTTGTCCACAAAATGCAATAGAGCTTGTGAGAAAAAACCGCTACCTGAGGTGATAAAACTGCCTGCATACGATACCATACTATCTGTTGCTATAATATTCTTTCTGGGTTTTTTTATCGGAAAAATTTATTCAAAACTTTCGATAAAATTGCTATCAAAACTTTCTATATGGATTTTTACAACGACTGTAAATTTTGTTTATTTAAATGATAATCCAATACCCTTGAAATTGTTTATCATACTTGTAATTAGTAATTTGTTGGTATTGAGTTTAATATTCTTCGTCTGGTTTATAATTGGTAAATTTTCAAAACACACCCTTTTGAATTTTTTGTTGACAGCTTTCAGTAATACAGGTTATATAGGTTATCCCATCTTCTTAGGATTATTTGGTGAAAAAGGACTCGGATATGCAGTTGCATTTTCAGTGCCGCATTCGTTTATACTTGCAACTGTAGGTGTTGCGATTTTGTCTCTATCAGCAAAGGAAAAATTTTCTCATGATTTGATTAAAGCGATTAAAAAAGTTTTTAAGATGCCGTGGATATACGCAATATTTCTTGCGGCTTTTTGTAATTGGATTGGATTTTCATGGAGAGAATTACCAAAGTTTTTGAGAGGATTTGTTGATATGTTGAGAAGCGCTTCAATACCAATGATATTGTTGACAGTTGGACTTGAAATGTCGAGAGTGGTATTTTCTGCGGATTTTTTCAAAAAGGTCGGTTTCAATACAATTTTTAAACTTTTTATTGCTCCAACGATATCGTTACCATTTGTTTTTTTGTTTAAATTCGATAGTTTGATGGCTAAGATCTTTATATTGCAGTTTGCCATGCCAACTGCGGTTAATTCAGCCATAATAGCTGCGGATCAAAATGTTGAACCTGAATATGCTAGTTTTACAGTTTTTTCAACCACTGTTTTTTCTTTCATAAGCCTTGGATTCTGGGTATGGCTGATCGAGAAAATAGGTGTTTGATATGATAGCCAGAATAGCGATTTTAGGTTCACCTGTTCGAAAAGTTTTTGATTATACAGTACCAGATAATTTTCAAGTTTCAATTGGGCAACGTGTAATAGTTGATTTTGCTAACAGATTGGTTACTGGGATCGTTGTAGCGACATCAGAAAGTTCGAAAATTTCTTCTTTGAAACCTGTTGAAGATATAGTGGATTTCAAACCATACCTTTCAGGGCTCGATGTTGAACTTGCCAAGATTACTTCAAATTACTTTTTATCACCAATAGGTAAAATTTTGGAGGCTTCTTTTCCTCCAAACATGAGATTTAAAATCAAAGAAATTCTTGTGAAACGTGCAGAAATTGTACCAGGTTTTTTGAAAGACGAGAAATCTGTATCAAAGGATGATTTTCTAAAGAGATTTCCTGATAGAAAAAAAGGTCTGAAAGTTTTATCAGAGCTAATAAACTTGGGAACAGTTGATATATATTTTTCTTACCCTTATTCAAAAAAATTGTATCCCAAAAGAAAACAGGTAAAAAAGGTGTGTTTAAATGTGGATTTCAATATATTGCTTAAAAATAGAAAGATAAACAAAAAGCGAATGGAAATTATCAATTATTTACTCGTACATGAAGAAGCAGAGCTTAGTAGATTGAAAAAAGAATTGAATTTGAAAGATACGAGGCTCATAAATTTGCTGAAAAATGAGGGTATTTTGAAAATAGAAGAAGAATTATCTGATGAGGAATTTTTAGAAAACTATAAAATTTCTTTGACCAAAGAACAACTGGAAATTTCAAAGAAGATTAAAAATAATCAAGAAAAACATTATTTGTTTGGGGTTACAGGTAGCGGCAAAACTGAGATTTATTTTGATGTTATTGAAGAAGTCTTAAAAAGCGATAGGAATGTTTTATATCTGGTTCCTGAAATTTCGCTGACGCCTCAGATGATCCACAGGATGAAAATGAGATTTCCAGAGTTCAAAATAGCCATATATCATAGTAATTTAAAACCAAGAGAAAGATTCTTAGAATGGCTTAAAGTCGTTAATAATGAAGCGCAAATACTTCTTGGAACACGAAGTGCGGTTTGGTTACCAATTAAAAATCTTGGTTTAGTGATAATCGATGAAGAACACGATGAAAGTTATTACCAGAAAGAAATGGAACCGGTTTATGACGCTGTAAAAGTTGCAGAATGGAAGAGTGAATTAAATAATGCAAAATTTGTAATTGGATCTGCGACTCCAAGTGTATCACGATTTTTCATTGCAAGCCAAAAAGACTTTATGATTCACTATCTCAGAGAAAGACCTTATAATTCAAAATTACCAGATGTTGAAGTAATAGATATGAGAAAAGAACAAAAGTACAACTGGCTTTTTTCCAAAAAACTTGTTGAAGAGATTGATAAAACAGTTAGGGAAGGAAAACAGGTTTTCTTATTTACTAATAGAAAAGGATTTTTCTCATATATAATTTGCCAAAATTGCGGGTATGTTTATAAATGTAAAAACTGCGATGTTTCAATGACTTTTCATTACAGTATAAGAGCCCTTAAATGTCATTATTGTGGACATTTAGAAGCGGTGCCCGCAGTGTGTCCAATATGTAAATCAAAAGAACTTTCAAGCAAGGGATTTGGTACAGAAAAAGTGGAAAGTGAGATACTAAGAATTTTTCCAGATTTTAGAGTTATTAGGATGGACAGAGATAATGTAAAAGATTTAAGAGAGCTGGAAGAGATCTTAAAGTTAATAAAGGAGAACCAGGTTGATGTTGTAGTGGGAACAAAAATGATAACCAAAGGGCTTGATTTTCCAAATGTGACACTTGTTGGAATAATAAGTGCCGATCAACTTTTAAATTTTCCCGATTATACGGCTTCTGAAAGAACGTTTGAAATGATAAATCAGGTAGCAGGCAGAAGTGGAAGAGGAGCTTTTGAGGGAAAAGTTCTGATTCAAACGTACAATCCCGAAACTTCTGTAATAAATTTTGCAGTTAACCATGATTATTTTGATTTTTTCAAGGAAGAATTGAAAAGTCGCGAAAAACTTCATTATCCACCCTTTTCGGATATAGTGAATATTACTGTCGAAAATATTTCAAAAGAAAAAGCAGAGGAATTAGCACTAAAACTTTTTAATCTCCTAAGCCAAGGTATCAAAGGAGAATTACTAGGTCCTGTTGAAGCATTGATATTTAAATTGAGAAATAAGTATAGATATAACCTTATCCTGAAAACTGATTTTTTGAGTGAGGATATCGAAAGCATCAGCAGGATTTTAGATGAAAATAATTTTTGGAGTATGGTGAAGATTCTGGTTAATCCCCCAAATTTGTTTTAATTTTCTATGCTTCTGATTTATTTTTTTAATTATTTTATTGACTTTTATGATTTTTGAATTATAATAATTAATGTATAGATTAAAAAATATAACTTGGTGGTGATTCTGGTGGACAATAAAAATCTTACATCCTGTCCTGTGTGTTCTTCGGAAATGATGATAACGGAATATACATGTCCAAAATGTGGTGTAATTATAAAAGGTAGATTCAAACTTGACGATTTTTTCAAGCTTTCGCCTGATCAGTTATATTTTGTGAAGATATTTCTGAAACACCGTGGTAATTTATCTGAAGTTCAAAAAGAATTAGGAATATCTTATCCAACTGCTCGAAACCGTCTTGAAGATGTCGCTCAGACTCTTGGTTATGGCCAAGTAAGTACACAGAAAACTCATGCGCGCGAAATACTCGATAAATTGGAAAAAGGTGAAATTGACGCTAAAACTGCATTGAAACTTCTGAAAGAAGTAGGAGTGGAGTAAAATGTTAGAATTTCTGCTGGTGTTTTTAGGGATGCTTGTAATTGGGTATATAATAATAAGGTTTTTTCCTTTTATAGGTTGGTTGTTTTTCGGAATAGGTTTTGTCGCGATTATATTATTTCTGATTGCGGGACTGTTCATACTTGCCTTACCAGTTTTGATAGCCATCTTGATTGTCGTATTAATATCAAGACTAATAAAAGGGATGGTAAAGAATTAAAATGGTTGAATTTCTTTTTGCAATCATTGGTGCCTTGGCATACCTGTATATAGGAATAAAAGTTTTACCGATGAAAGTGAAGCTGATAACAGCTGCTTACATAATATCGATTTGTATATACAGTGTAATTCTTGTCATAAGTTGGTTACCGTTGATAATAGTTTTCTCTTTGTTGACATTCCTTTTTGCGATAATTTTGAAACGGTTTTTAGGATAGGAGGTAAATTATATGAAATACAATGAAACTCTGAAAATCGAAGATATAGAGACACTGACATTGATAACTATAAATGCTGATTTAAGGGTCAAACAGGTTGCAAGAGAAGAATTGTTCTACGATGTAATTCTCGGGGACGATTATCCAGAATACAAGCCAATAATTAACAGACTTAACAAAAATCTGGAAATAAGGTTTCAAAAAAAGAGCAATAAAACATTTCTTGGTTTCTTGAATTTGAGATCTTTCGATGTTGAAAAAGTTTATGTAGAAGTTCCTGAAGACAAAATTTTGAACTTGGTTATTAAAACAGTAAGTGGTAATGTAGAATTGGAAAATTTAAATGTCAGTTCACTTAATTTCTCTGGTGTATCTGGCGAGCTCGAATGCGAAAATATAACTGCTGATAAAGTTTCAATTTCTTTAGTTAGTGGTGATGTAAATCTCGATGGTCTGAATTCAAAGAAAATCAACTTAAGCAGTGTTAGTGGTGATGTAAAAATCAACAGAATAGCCGAAGCAATACAGGAAATATCAGGTTCAACAGTCAGTGGTGATATAGATCTGGATTTTGAAATAAAAAAACCAGCTAAAGTACTTGTAAAATCAACCTCAGGAGAAATCAAGTCAAACATACCACTTTATAAGCTTGAAAAAGGAGTTTTTGTGAATTACAATATTAATGAAAAACCTGATGATCTTTTAATAGTAAAAGCGAGCAGTATTTCTGGTGATCTTCAATTGAATTTTGGAGACTCTAAGAACGAGGATACTAAAAATTCATATGTTCTATCTGATGATGAGGTTCAAAGAGTTTTGAGAATGATTGAGAGTGGAATTTTAAAAAGGGAAGAGGGAATAGAAATATTGAAAACTATAGGATATTCTGAGGAAGAAATATCAGAAATAATCAAATAAGTTGTTGTATTGAAAGCAGGAATATAGTACAATGATAATGATTGAAAATTGAATGATGATTGCTCCTCTCAGGGGGTGCTTGTCCTTTAAAGGATAGGCTGAGATTATACCCCTCGAACCTGAACGGGTAATGCCGGCGTAGGGAATGAGAGGTAATACAGAGGTTTATTCCCGCCGGCTGGCGGGATTTTTTTTTGGAGGTGAAGAATATGGCTATTACAATGAGCATTCAATTGTTACCTCTTGTTAAAAACGATAAGGAACTCTATGAAATTATTGACAACGCAATAGAAATTATAGGTTCTTCAGGCTTGAAATTTGAGGTCAATGCTCATTCTACAATCGTTGAAGGAGATTTTGAAAGATTGTTGGAAATCGTTAAGAAGATCAAGGAGAATACCTTGAAAGTTTCAAAAAGGTTCGTCTTGAACGTTCAATTTGACGTTTCAGAAAAAGGAGTAACCATAGATGAAAAAACGAAGAAGTATCGTTAAGTCTTTGGAACCATTTTTACTGATATTTCTTTTACTCTTTGTTTGGGAATTAATATGTATTCTCTTTAGGATACCAATTTATCTTTTACCAAAGCCATCTCAAGTTTTCAAAGAACTTTTCGAACAATTTTATCTTTTGATGCAACATTCAATTATAACCTTAATAGAATCCATTGCTGGTTTAATAATCGCGATGCTTTTTGGTGTTTTAATAGCAGTTATTATGAATGCTTTTAAACCTTTAGGTAGGATGCTTTATCCCATTTTGGTAATTTCACAGGCAGTTCCAATAATAGCAATTGCTCCTTTAATATTGATTTGGTTCGGTCTGGGAATTGGACCAAAGATAGGAATAGTAACCATCGTGTGTTTTTTTCCTATAGCTGTTAGCAGTTTTGAAGGTTTTAAACTTATTGATACTGATGCAATAGACATAATGAGAACTCTAAATGCAACTAAATTTCAAATTTATAGGCATGTTGTTTTACCTTCGACGCTTCCATACATATTTTCAGGTTTAAAGATCGCAGCATCTTACTGTGTACTTGGGGCTGTGGTTGGAGAATGGTTAGGTGCAGATAAAGGTCTTGGAGTTTATATGGTCAGAGCAATGGGAGCATTTAGAACTGATAGACTTTTTGTGGCAATACTTTTAACGGTTTTTTTCAGTATTATAATTTTTAAAGTTGTTGACATTTTGTCAGAGGTCCTTTTACCCTGGGTTAAACTCAAGCAGGTTCAAGGAGGTTGAAGATGATGAAAAAGGTGATTTTCTCTGTTCTGATTTTTAGTCTACTCTTAGTAACCTCTTTTGCATTTGGAGATATTATCAAAGTTAAGGTAGTTCTTGACTGGTATCCTAACACGAATCACACCGGTATATATGTAGCAAAGGAACTCGGTTTTTATAAAGAGGTTGGGTTAGATGTAGAAATAAGTCAACCATCTAAGCTAACAGCTGAGCAGCTTGTAGCAGCTCAAAAAGCTGAATTTGGAATTAGTTTTCAGGAAACTGTTACTCTTGGACGTGCACAGGGAATGCCAATTGTTTCCATTGCTGCCATAATTCAGCATAACACTTCTGGTTTTGCTGCAAGAAAAGAGGAAGGAGTAAGAACTCCGAAGGATTTTGAGGGTAAAAAGTATGGTTCCTGGGGTTCGCCAATAGAGGAAGCAACTTTGAAGTACATAATGAATCTTTATGGTGCAGATTATAAAAAGGTTAAATTCGTTGAACTTGGTGCTGTTGATTTTCTTGCAGCAACTGAGAGGGACATATGTGATTTTATGTGGATATATTACGGCTGGGAAGGGTTGGCAGCAAAGTTGAATGGAATAGATATTTACTATTTACCCTTAAGAGAGCTTTCAGAAATTTTTGATTATTACACACCGGTTATAATCACAAACGAAAAATTAATAAAAGATTCTCCAGATATCATAAAGAAATTCGTTTATGCCACTGCAAAAGGATATGAATATGCTATAGAACATCCAGAAGAAGCTGCGGAAATACTTCTTAAATTTGCACCTGAACTTGATGAAAAGCTTGTTTATGAATCTCAGAAATGGTTGAAGGATCAGTACAAAGCTGATACTCCTTTTTGGGGTTATCAAAAAAGGGAAGTCTGGGAAAGGTATACAAAATGGTTGTATGAACAGGGGTTCATTGAGGAGATGATAGATATTGAAAAAGCCTTCACAAACGAATTTTTACCGGGACAAAAAGGTACTCATTGATATAAAAGATCTGGATTACTGTTTTGACGATTTACAAGTTCTCAAAAATATAAACCTTAAAATATTCGAGAAAGAATTTCTGAGTATAGTAGGCCCATCAGGATGTGGTAAAACGACCTTACTTAAAATAATGGCAGGATTGATAGATAGCAAAAGTGGAAATGTTGAGAGAAATATATTTGATATAGCTTATATGCCTCAAAAAGGGGCCTTGTTTGAATGGAAGACACTTATTTCAAATTTAGCTTTACCTTTGATTGTGAAAGGTGAAGAAAAAAAACAAGCTTATCAAAAGGCAAGGAATTTTTTGGAAGACTTCAATCTTGAAAAATTTGAAAATTATTACCCCTCGCAACTATCAGGTGGCATGAAACAGCGAGGGGCTTTTTTAAGAACAATGATCACTGGTTCCGAATTAATACTCTTAGATGAACCTTTTGCCTCTGTTGATGAAATAAATCGTCGAAAACTTCAGTTATGGTTGATAGAATTACTTAGAAGATATAGTAAAACTGTTGTACTCGTTACACATGATATAGAAGAGGCAATACTTTTATCTGATAGAATCGTGATTATGAGTGATAAGCCTTCAAAGATAATCGAAACTATAAATGTGGATATACCAAAACCACGAAGTTTGGAGAGCCTTACAGATCCAAGGTTTTCAACCTTAGAGAAAAAAATTTATGAACTTCTTGGTTCATCGTTTTGAATTTTTTCACCTTCGCCACTTTGCTTTGAAATATCATCTAATTTTCTTGAAATGATTTTGTATTGTGCTTTGTATAAAGTTATAAAAAATATCAAAAACGGCGAGAGCAAAAAAACAATGAGTAATAGCCATGCCATAATATCAATCCTTTATGTAAGGCACACCATCAGCTGCAGGTGCACGTGTTCTTCCAATAAAACCTGAGACAACAATTATCGTAACTATGAAAGGCAACATATTGAACAGAGGTTTGGTTGATGCTGAAATTTGGAGAATCGGACTGCTCTGCAACTGATTGTTCATAGCTTCAGCAGCGCCAAACAACAGACATGCCCAAAAAGCACCTATTGGGTTCCAATTTCCAAGAATCATAGCTGCCAGTGCTATGAAACCTCTTCCTCCTGTCATAAGCTCTTTAAATTGTCCTAATTCTCCAACACTTAGAAATGCCCCTCCAAGGCTGGCTAAAATTCCACTCATTAATACTCCAAAATATCTGATTTTATAAACGTTTATACCAAGAGTATCGGCAGCTTCAGGATTTTCGCCAACGGCTCTCATTCTTAAACCCATCGTAGTTTTATATAAAAACCACCAAGAAAAGAAAACAAGACCAATGGCTATAAAAACCAGTGGGTTAAGCTCTCCAATAATTTCACCGACAAACGGAATATTTTTTACAAAAGGTATTTTTATATCTTTTATCCTACCAATGAAATCGGTTTGACCGGGTTTTCCGAATATTGGTTCCATTAAAAAGCCTGTTAATCCCTGTGCGAGAAGTATCAAAGCCGTTCCACTGACTATCTGATTACCATACCATTTTATACTTGCCCAGGCATGTAACCAGGCCATTCCCAGTCCGGAAATCATTGCCATTAAAACACCGATCCAGGGAGAACCTGTTAAATATGTAAAAACGATAGACACAAAAGCACCAAGAAGCATTATTCCTTCAAGCGCTATGTTTACCACACCGGTTATTTCACTGAAAACGCCACCAAGTGCAGCAAATATGAAAGGTGTTGCAGCTGTTAAGGTGATTTTGTAAAACAATGGATTGGTAAATATGTTCAATATAGAAATTATCCATGTCATTTTTCAACACCAGCCTTGTGCTTCTTTCTGTAAGTTAGTATCGTTTTTACAATCCTGTCCGCTGCCACCAAAAAGATAACTATACCCTGTATGATCATCACTATATGTTTGGGGATACCAGCAAATTGCATAGCGTTTGATCCTGTTCTTAGCGAACCGATTAAAAGTGCTGCAAAAATAATTCCAATAGGGTGATTCTGTCCTATAAGAGATATTGAAATTCCGTCAAACCCCTTTCCAGAAGTTAGAGTACCAAGATATCTGTAGTGAAGCCCCATAACTTCGAGTGCACCTGCAAGACCTGCAAGCGCGCCACTTATAGCCATCGCAAGAACAACGTTCTTAGCTATGCTTATTCCACCGTATTCAGCAGCATAGGGATTGAAACCTACGGCCTTTATTTCATAACCTGTACTTGTTTTTTCTAACAAGACATAAATTACTATCGCCATGAGTATTGCAATGAATATTCCAGGGGTTAATTCTATGGATTGAGATTTGATGATGACTGGAAGTTTGGCACTTGCAGCTATTTCAGGACTTTTAGGAGTTCCAGATCCCACAGATAGTGGACCAGCGACCATGTAATTACCGAGATAATAGGATATCCAGTTAAGCATTATAGTAGTTATAACTTCGTGAGCACCTGTGCGAGCTTTTAAAAAACCCGCTATGCTGGCCCAGAGAGCACCCATTAACATTCCCGAGAGTATAGTTATAGGTATCGCGATATATGGTGGAAATCCTCCCAAATTCATTCCCGCTATTGTTGCAAAAAGAGCTCCCATTGACATCTGACCTTCTGCACCTATATTGAAAACCCCAGCCCTAAAGCCAAAACCAACCGCAAGACCAGTTAAAATGAGAGGAGTTGTTTTAACAATGGTATTTATAAAATCTTGTGAACTCCCAAAAGCACCTTTTAACATCTCGTAATATGCTATAAGAGGATTTTTGCCAATGAGAAGAATAACAACTGATGCAATTAACAAAGCTATGATAACAGACATAACCGGCACAATAAAAGCTGATAGATTTATTTTCATAATTCTCTTTTTCATTTTATACCACTCCGAATCATTTCTAATTTGCTTCCGGCCATCATTAATCCCACTTCTTCATAAGAAGTTTCTTCTGGCATAACTTCGCCCATTATTTCACCTTCGTACATCACGATAATTCTATCTGAAAGAGAAAATATTTCTTCGAGTTCCATTGAAACCAGTATTATCGCAACATCTTCATCTCTCAACTTCAAGATGTTTTTATGAATGTATTCAATAGCACCTATGTCAAGTCCTCTCGTGGGTTGGGCAAATATACTCACAATTGGAGATGAACTCATCTCACGTGCTAGAATAACTTTTTGTTGATTACCACCGGATAAATTTGCAGCGAGAATTTTTGGGTCTTTTGGTCTTACATCGAAATCTTCAAAAAGTTTTTTTGAGTAATCAATGATGTACCTCATATCCAGGAATCCATCAATACAAAACGGAGTTTTATAATGCCTTCCAAGTATCACATTGTAATATCCAGGAAACTGTAGAACCAACCCATGCTTTTGCCTGTCTTCAGGAATATGGACAAGTCCTTTTTCTCTCAGAATCCTTGCATCTTTATTGGTAACCTCGTCATTTAAAAGAAATACCTTTCCATTTTCAGCCTTTCTAAGGCCTGTCAAAGCTTCTATCAATTCTGTTTGACCATTTCCAGCTACACCTGCAATTCCAAGAATTTCTCCAGCTCTAACGTTGAAAGAAATTCCTTTAACAGCATCAAGGCCTCTATTATCTTTGACCCATAAATTTTCCACCCTCAGAACTTCATGCTTAGGTTTTTTAGGTTTTTTCTCCACTCTTAACAATACATCTCTACCAACCATAAACTTGGCTATTTCTTTTGGGTTGGTTTGCGATGTTTTAAGATTACCCGTCACTTTTCCGAGTCTCATAACAGTTATTGTATCTGTTATTTCCATAACTTCGTTGAGTTTATGTGATATAAATATAATAGTCTTACCAGATTCTTTTAATTTTCTCATGATTTCGAACAACTCTTCAGTTTCCTGAGGAGTCAAAACAGCTGTAGGTTCATCAAGAATGAGGATTTCCGCTCCCCTATAAAGTGTTTTCAGTATTTCAATTCTTTGTTGCATTCCGACAGGTGTGTCTTCAATTTTAGCTTCAATATCGATATAAAGTCCATAGCGCTCGGACAATTCTTTAACCTCTTTTTTAGCTTTCTTTATATCCAGAACAGCACCCTTCCGAGGCTCAGAACCAAGTATTATATTTTCAACAGCTGTCAGGTTGCTTACGAGCATAAAGTGTTGATGGACCATTCCTATACCATTTTTTATAGCGTCTGATGGATTTTTTATGTTCACTTTTTTACCATTAATATATATTTCACCTTCATCTGGATTTATCAAGCCATAAAGCTGGTTCATCAGTGTAGTTTTACCGGCTCCATTCTCACCAACGATGGCATGAATTTCACCTTTTTTGACAAAAAGATCAACATGATCATTCGCCACTACATTTGGAAATCGTTTGGTTATACCTCTCATAACAACAGCATAGTCTTTAACATTTTCGATTCCAGCTGCCAAGTTTCAACCCCTCCATAATCAAAAAGGAAGGGGAGAAAATCCCCTCCCTTTTTGTATTCGAATTAAAATGGAAACTCTATTTCAGGAACACTGAATGAATCAAGTTCTTCCTGGGTTATCGGTATGGAAAGAATTCCTTCGTTCACAAGGTTGATTATATAGTAAAGTTCTGCTATTACAGAATTTGGAACAAGGCCCTTGGTGTACTTCATAGGACTTATACCAACACCTTTTTCTTTCAATCCAAGCACTTTCATTCCACCTTCGAAGGTACCTTCGAATGCATCTCTAACACCATAGTAAGCGGCCATGTCTACTCTTTTCATCGCACTTGCAAGTACAGCGCCTGGTGCGAGATAATCTTGGTCAGCATCCACCCCCATTGCAAAGAGACCAGTTCCATTTTTCCAATAGTAATCAATCAAACCTGCAAGATCAGATGTTCCGGCAAGCGCTGTGAATTTTTCTTTAGCAGCTTCTATAACACCATTTCCACAGGCACCAGATGCGTGGAATATTATGTCAGCACCTTCTGCAAATTGACTCATTGCGAGGTCTTTACCTTTTTTAGGATCGTCGAAAACCATTGTATAACCTTTTAAAATTTGAACATCTTTGTCATGAAGTTCGGAGTAAGTTTTCACACCTGCTTCAAAACCGTATCTGAATCTTTCAACTGGTGGTATTGGTATTCCACCAATAAATCCAACTATATTGCTCTTTGTCATAGCAGCTGCGACATATCCAACTAAGAAGGCTGCTTCATTCTCTTTGAATGTGAAAGTCATTACATTAGGATATTCGGAACCTTCTGGTGGTGTTATATCGATTCCTACAAAATATGTACCGGGAAATTGTGGAGCAACTTTGAAAAGCGCATCTGTCATCATGAATCCTACTGCAAATACCACATCAGCTTCTTGAGCTGCTTTTGTTAAATTTGGTATATAATCAGCTTGTTCGTAACTCTGAATAACGTTAGCTTCAAGTCCGAATTCTTCTACAGCCATTTGTATCCCAGCCCAGGTGCCATCATTGAAAGACTTATCACCCAAGCCACCCGTATCAGTGACCATTATTACTTTGAACGCATAAGCTGAAACCACAAAAGTTAAAATCAAAACTAAGAACACTAAGAACCTCTTCATTGAATCATCCCTCCTTTAAAGTTTTTTTAATAACAAGAGATAGAATTGAAAATATAAGGAACATAACTGGAACAAGAAGATTGGGATTAGAAATGTTTTTAATGACTAAATTAGGAACATTTTTGTCTACAAAGATAGTTGTTGAAGATGCTTTAAATATCCATAGAACTGAATTTGCAATTAAGAACAAAGAAACTGACTTATAGTACTTTCTTTTCGACAAAAACATCAATATGATCACCATAGTGGTCAAAACAATCGCTACATTTCCTTCAGGTGTTTTTTGAATTTTCACCCTGATTGGCTCGGAAGATTTTAAAGAAATATCATTTTTAAGCTCTTCAACGTACTCAAGCATAAATTTTGTTGTATTCGATCTTTTTAAAGATTTTTCAAGATAATCGAACAGATCATCTCTCATTTCTTGAGTGAAAATAGTGGAATAATCTTTAATTCTGTTCATCACATCATCAACGAGTCTGTAAATCTTATTTTTTCTATTTTTAGAGCGCCAGTTGAAGTCTTTGATGTTTTTATCCAGTTCAGAAAGAAATGAATTGTAATTTTCCCAATTGCTAATGCTGTAAAACTCTGAAAAACTTGGAATACCCATTTTTAAAACGCTGCCTTTTGTTGAAAAATTTGAAATAGCTTTGGAGTCATATAAAGCATTAACAAGTTTTTCGAATCTTTTAATTTGATCTTTGAGTTCTGAATATTCCTTCGAAGTTAATGAATAAATTTCTGCAATTTCTCTGTTTAAATCTGAAGTTGAATCCAGATAGAGATCATGTTTCAATAGTTCATAATAAATCGAGTTTTCAAAACCTTTGAAATTAGAAATTTTCAATTCTTCTGAATCAGGATAGATAGGAATGAAAATTGAAAAGACATAGACTACTATACCCAATAATCCAACGATTGTAGCAATAACTGAGAGTTTCTTTGCGAACAGCAGGCTCACAAATCTATACAGACTAAATAAAAGAACAAGAACAAGTAAAGAATAAACCACGCTATCGAATTTTCCAAAAAATCCTTTCGAAAAAGCTAAGATGTACAGAGATTCAAAGGAAATTATCAGGTATATTATAAGACCTAATCTTTTCCTAAAGTATATCCAGAAAACAGCTAAAAATATTGCATAAGCAATGAATCTGAGCCACCAGAAATTCAATCGTTTAGGAGTTGCTTTTACAATATCTTCAGCCATTTTCAACTGGTAAGAGCTAAGAACGCTTCGGAGTTCTCTCGCCAAGGAATTTGAAGCAATATTGATCGATCTGTTCAGTTCTTTTGAGTCCTTCGGATTAGACTTGAGTATCTCCTTTGCTTTTTGTAGTAGTATAGTTTTTATGTTCGTTTCCTGAAATATTTTAATTATGTCCGAATAAAACCCATATTTATCAGCAGAGAATTCGGGGAGATTTGTTTTGATAGCTACATTTCCGACTGTAGATATATCTTCAAAACCTTCAGGAACAACGTCAATCAGGCCTATCGAATAGGCAAGCAAATACTTCGAAATTTCTCTAAAATCTTTTGTCAGAAGAGAAACATAATCATTAAAAGCACTTATAAAAGCAGGAAGATTGTTTATTGTAACAGTTTTGAGGTTTTCACCCAGCAGATTTGAGGTAATATAAGCAAGTAAACCTGCAAGAGCTATTCTTTCTTTAACCTGTGATGGTTTGTTGTTATTGTAGAAAAATGTCAGATAGTCAAAAATATTGCTCGCGCTTTCTTTGCGTTCGACACTACCGGCTGTTTCTAACCTTATAAGTCTGTAAACGGCAAGATTTGTAAGTTCATTTTTAAGCTTGTTTGCCAGATCTGTGTTGGATTTTTCAAGATTATAATCATTTAAAAGATTTTTGTATTCTTCTAATGCTTTTTCAAGAGTGCCAGTGGATGAAAAAGATTGAGAGGCGAGTATCAGAATTATTATTATCAAATATGCTACCTTTTTTTTCATTTTCTCCACCTTTCGAATGACCTTTTTGAATCCATGACCAAAAATATTTTATCATAATGTCCTTTTAGTTCATAGATTATTTTAAAAATTTTGAATAAAAGTTGTCAGGTTCGTGTTAAATCCATACGGTATTAGTGTATAATTAAGAAAAATCCCGAAAGGAGGAATAAAATGTACGAAGAACTTGAAATTTTGCTCAGGAGATTATGCTTCAGTGTGAAAGTCGCTGGGAGAAAAGTATTGAGAGACTTTGACATCACTCCTTCTCAATTTGATATGTTGCAGAAGCTCTTTTTTAAAGGTGAGATGCGTCTCACAGATTTGAGCGAAGAACTTGGAATAACCAAAGGAACTGCAAGTGGAATAATCAAGCGTCTGGTAGACTATGGATACGTAAAGAAGGTAAAAAGTCAGGTTGATAAAAGGGTCTATAATCTAAGCATAACTGACGAAGGTAGAAAAGTAATAGAGGAAGTTATAAATAAACGTGTAGAATACATAAGGAATATTTTTTCTGTTTTTGATGAATCCAAGAAAAAATCTTTTTTGGAACAATTAAAACAGCTAACCAACATTATAGAGAATAAATAACAAAATCCCCGGTAGAACCGGGGATTCAAACAATGGTCGGGGTGACTGGACTTGAACCAGCGACCTTTTGCGCCCCATGCAAACGCGCTTCCATCTGCGCCACACCCCGCTATAGAAAATTATGTCATATTTGATCCTAAAAATCAAGGGGTTAAAGCTTTGAAAAAGAAAGGGTGGATTACTTTAATGAGAATAAAGGCAATAGTATTTGCGATCGTTTTTCTACTGTGCTCAATTTCTTTTTCAAGAACATTGTTGTTATTCAAAGGCTCAGAAAAAGGTTATGGAGAAAATATCTTAAAAAGCTTAGTTGTACCGGTTCTTGAAAAACTTGGTGAAAGTTATTCATTGAAAGATACTGAAACAGACTTTGAGATAAATTTTCTGGACTATGATACAATAATAACCTGTTATTATTCTTCAAAGATGCAGAATGCCAAGGTTTACCTGAAAAAACTCTTCGATTTTCTTTTGAATGGTGGAAAACTTTTTATAATCAACAATATTGGTGCAGCTTTAGACGAAAATGGCAATAATCCGAATTTATCACATTTGAATTCTATCTATAATCTGCTCGGTTTTTATTACAAATATAGCTGGCGAAAGGAAAAAATTAAATCTGTTAATATTGACAATGAATATCTTCTGAAACAGCCGATCATGGATAATGAAAGAGGCATTGAAACATTTGAGATATTTTCTCCAAAAGTGAAAATAATAGAGGAAATAGAAACAGATACCGGAAGATATCCAACCGTTTTTCTCGGTGAAAAAGGTGGAATGATCTTGTACGATTATGCCTTTTCTGATGATGAAAGTTTGTTTCTGGATATTGGTAAGATCGTGGAAGAACTACTTTGCAGACGTGGGAGTTTAGAAAATAAAGTGCTCATCATCGGTTATTCTCAGGATGTGAGAAAGACTTTTGAAAATTCGCTATTTGAAATTGAAAATAAGAACAATATTGATTCAATTGATTCATTTGAATGTGAGAATTTCAAAGCAATAATATTAATTGATGATGCTTCTCCAACCGCTAATTCGAAAATTCAAAAATATCTTGAAAATGGTGGTACCGTAATCTGGATTGGTAATGGCTCTAAAGAAATATACGGAGAAATAGTATTCAAAAGTGATTTTTTGATGATTCCCAAGGATATTGTTTTTGACAAAAGAACAGTTAAATTCCAGCAAGCGACTAAAGGTTCCAAGGTCATAATACAGGTAAATGATACTGTAGTATCATGGATTTCAAAAGTTGGAAAAGGTAATATCTTTTTCTTTCCAAGATCTTTGCTTGGAAAAGTAACACGCGGAATTCTAATGAACGGACTATTGTTAGCATCGAATAGCATTATATGTCCGATTGTTAACAGTTATTCTGTGTTTCTTGACGATTTTCCACTTCCTTCGTACAACAGTGTAAAAGAAGAGATAATTAAGGAGTTTGGAAATATTGATACTTCTCAATTCTATTATCAGGTATGGTGGAAAGATATGAAAGAATTATCGAGAGAGTTGAATTTAAAATACACTGCTGCTCTGGTTACCACTTATAACTCATCCAAATCGTTTCCCAATGATTTCAGTGATTTTCTGATATCCGTACCGTTGAGTTATTTGGAGATGCTTTTGAAATCTAGCGAAATAGAAATTGGAATACATGGATACAATCATCTATCACCTATAAAAGATAACTGGACGAAAGAAGATCTTGTAAAATCTTATAAAGCCTTGAAGATATTTGTTGAAAATATCGCAGAAAATTACAAACCTCTATCATTCGTTGCTCCTAACAATAAGATAGATGATATGGGCTTTGAAGCACTTAGAAGTGCCTTTCCTTCCATAAAGCTCATAGGAACCGCTTATTCAGGAAATGATGAATACAGTGAATTCGGTGTAAAGAATGGTGTTGTAATACTTCCAAGAACCACCTCGGGATATTATCCCATCGAAAAGCTTATATTATCTTCTATTTCAGCTGTTCTAAATATGGGAACTTTCCAGTATTTCGTTCATCCAGATGATTTGTTTTCAAATGATAGAAATCCTGAGAAATTGTCTTGGAAAGATATGAAAAAAAATTTCAAAGAATTTATAGAAACAATACAGCGATATTATCCATGGCTTAGAAATAATTATTCCTATGAAGCAGGTGTTATTTTCAGAGATTATTTTACAAAAAGGCCGGATATAAGATATTCTCAGGATAGAATAGAAATTATTGTTGAACCGGAAACAAGATTACCAAGATACTTTTTCTTGAAAACAAATAAAAATTTTAACATTATTGGAGGTAAGATAATATATAATTATAAAAATAATGTATATGTTGTTGAAATGTTTGAAACACCAATGATTATTCAGGAGTATGATTAAATGGCTGGTATAGGTTTTAAATTAAAAAGAATACTTTCAAAGGAATTTTTCTTAACTGATTTAACTACATTTCTCTATTCAGTTCTTATAACCGCTGGGCCTTGGGTTATTTCGTCAATATCGTTACTTATAATTTTCAAGTTTATAGGTGTTGAAGATAGATTCTTTGTTGGTAGTACTGCTTATTCATTTATATTTTCCATGGTACTCTCTGGTGGGTTCAGTTTTTTGATCATAAGAGTTGTTGCTGATCTGACATATGAAAAGAAATATGCCGAAATATATCGCAATTATTCTGGAGCAATCATATTGATCTTTATTATTTCAGCGATTTTATCAGCCCTATTCTTTACAATAAACGATGATTATACTTTTCAACAAAAGTTTCTGGCGTCATATCTTTTTGTAGTTTTATCTTTGATTTGGACTCAAACAATTTTCTTATCTGCAACTGAGGATTACAGACCAGCTGTTTTTTCTTTCGTTTCTGGTTTTTCAATAGCAGTTCTTTTAGCTTATTTTTTAAAGAAGCTCGACAATGGCACACTCATTTCTTTTGATGTTGGTATGGGGTTCATCCTGTTTTTGCAGAATATCTACATTGTTAAATCCTTTAAACGTTCTGGAAAACCGAGTTTTTATTTTTTAAAAAACTTGAGAAAATATCCACAGAATCTTTTTATAGGCTTTCTCTATTATTTTTCCGTCTGGATAGACGATATAATTGCCTGGTTTAAATCAGGTGAAATCCTATTACCTGGTTTCAGATTTTCTTCAATGTATGATTTGCCAATGTTTGTAGCGTATTTATTCATTATTCCAGCCCTTTCAATGTTTGTATTACAAATAGAAACAGAATTTTATCTTGAATACAGAAGATTTTTCATGAATTTGGAACAAAATAAACCTCTTAGAAATATTGTGCTTCAGAAAAAACGTATGAAGGATTCTCTTTTGTATTCGATAAAAAACATTCTGATAGTTCAACTTTCTGCAGCTTTCATAGGATTGCTTTTAAGTTCAATAATAGGTGAAAATTTAGGTTTTTCAAATGTTTCGTTATATATTTTCAGGTTAGGTATTATCGGTGCGAGTTTTAATTCTTTATTTTTGACACTGATTCTGATAAATCTATATTTTGATTTTAGAGATATAGTTCTCGAAAGTGTTGTTTTGACTTTTGGAACAAACTTTATTGTTTCCATGATAACCTTTGAAGAGGTTCCTGGCTTAGGTTTTGTTCTTGCGTTCTTTTTAGGGACATTGTATATCTTTTTAAGATTCTATAGAAGATATAAGGAACTTATATTCTATGTTTATATAACACAGCCAACAAATCTTCCAAAATCGAAAAAGAAAATTCTGAAGTTAGGTGAGGAGGCATAATGAAAAAGATTTTTATAACCTTATTAGAGATTGTTTTTATTTATCTGTTTATATTTTTTATCGATATAATTACACAATCAAATATTTTTCAAACTTTTTCGTTCAATATCTACTGGATCCCTTTACTTTTTTACTCTATTAGAGGCGGTCTTGTAAGTTTTTTAGCATCTATCTCATCTTACATCATTGTGGTCATACTTTCTTCCTTTTTACAGAAAAGCGGTTTTTCAGCTGGATTTCTTATCGGAAGCGCAATAACGATGGGGTTAGCTACTTTGTTTAGATTAATGTTCGAGGTGCGAAGACACAAGATAGAGGAGCTTAAGCTGGACCTCGAAGAAAAAGAAGAAGATATAAAAAAACTTGAAGCAAACATTGAGGATTTGAAAGCATTGATAGAATCTTTGAAAAAAAGATTGATTTATGAAGGTGAAGGATTATCTGCACTTTTTTCGAGGTTAAGAGATTTACCGCTGGATGATCCTGAGGTTTTGCTTTATGAATTTCTGCGGGTTATATCTGAATTTTTTGAGATCGATAAAATGTCCATCTACAAATATAAAAATGGTTTTTTCAGATTTGTTGCTGGTAAAGGCTTACCGATCCTTGGTTTTACATTTAGAGAGGAAGATTCTGTGGTTGTTAGAAGAGCTCTTGAAATAGGTTATGCTAAGATAACCGATGTTATTTTGGAAAGTGAAATACAAAAGTTGGAGCCCTGGTTAGTAGCGTTAATAGGTCCTAAAGAAGATCCTTATGGCGTACTGATTGTTGAGGAAATAGCACCTGAGAAGTTGTCATCTACTTATGAAAAATATCTTTGGTCTTTGGGCGGATGGTTGCATGGTGTTATGAAACGTTTTGATAGATTTGCGAAAGCAGAGAAAGAAAGACATTTGGTTGGATACAAATTATTTGACTTTGAGTATTACGAGGAGATTAAAGAAGATTTCAGAAAGTCCTTTGAAGAATTTGGTATACCTTTTTCTGAGATATGTGTGTGTGTCTATAAGGATCTTCTTGGCGAATTTTTAGATAACTTTAGAGAAGACGATGTGGCAACTAAAATAAATGAAACCAGTGATAAAGTATGTATAAGTGTCCTTTTAGCGGCATGTGATTCAGGTGGTAAAATTGCTATTTTAGAGAGGCTAAAGAAAAAATATGGCGAGAAGATCGGTTTTTGTCAACACAATTAATTTGATTAATTTGATTATAGGAATACTCAACTGTTTGTTTCTGATCTTAATATTTAAGAGTCTGTCGTTTTTTGTGTTTGTAGTTATAATCAATCTTTTGATATTTTTAATTGTAAATCGTGATGTAGGCCTTTTATTGATAGCTGTTTTGACATATCCAATAGGTTTAATGAATCTTTTAAAAGGTTCCGAGCAATCTTTTCCAGATATCTTCGAAGTCGAACCCAAGGATTTTATGAATCAACCTGAAACTGTAGACATCGATGTTTTACCCTTGAAAAGTTATCTCATAGCGGGTACTCAAAGTGAAAAGAAAGTTTTGGTTCAATTAATAGTCGAGAGAATAAAGCAAAAAATCGATGTTGAAAATATGTTTGTTTTGCTCAGAAAACTGATAAATGACCCGCATCCAGATGTTGGATTATATGCTTCTGAAGTTATTGAAGAACTTGAAAATTATTATATAAGAAAGATGACGGAGAATTTTGACAACCCTGAGGTGTTTTGTGAAGCAGCTCTTGATTATATAAAGGCGGGTTTCGCATATGGAGAGTTACTAAACTATTACAAAAAAGCAGTTTTAGAGAAATTGGAAAGTATTGAGGGTTCAGAAAAATATTATCTTTTGAAATATAGATTACTTGAGGACAAGGAAATCTTGTATGAGGGTTTTGAAAAAACAAATTCTATTCAAATTATCGATGAACTGATTAAAATAGAACTTAAAGAAAGAAATTTTGCAAAATTAAAAGAATTACTGGAACTTAGAAAAACCTTAAATACCTGAATCAACATTATTTGATATAATAAAAATTGCCTTATTAAACTAAGGCAAAAATCTGGAGGTGTAATTGATGAAAATAGCTTTTTTTTCTTTTGAGGTTTATCCACTTGCAAAAGTTGGAGGACTTGCAGATGTGGTTGGAAGCCTTCCGAAGTTTTTAAAAAGAGAAGGTCAGGAAGTTTTTATAGTGATGCCTTTTCACAAGGTTGTTGAGAGAAATATCCAGAAATACAATTTGAAAGTTGAAAAAGTTCTGGATGCTTTTAAACCTTCTTTTGTTTCAACTAATCAGACTGCTGAAGTTTACAAGACAAACCTTCCCAACACAGATGTTGAAATTTACTTGGTAAAGAATGATTATTATTTTTCTGCTGAACAGGTATATTCTTCTCCTGATAGTGCTGAACAATCCATATTTTTCTGTTCAGCAGGATTAGATGTTTTAAAGAAATTGGACAAAAAAGTTGATATCATTCATTCACATGATTGGCAGACTGCCTTGATTCCTGTATATTTTAAAGCTAATTATAAAGAGGATCAGTTTTTTAAAGATACCGCTTCCGTCTTTACTATTCATAATCTTGGCTATCAGGGAATATTCGACAAAAAGTACCTGGATTTTGCAGGCTTGCCCTGGTATTTGTACAACATAGATGCCTTGGAATTTTATGGTCAGCTCAATTTTCTAAAGGGTGGAATAGTTTTTAGTGATATGATTACTACTGTTAGTCCTACATATTCTGAAGAAATTCGATCAGAAGAATATGGTGAAAAGTTACATGATGTCTTGAGAATCAGAGGAGATTCTCTGGTGGGGATTTTAAACGGTATAGACTATGAAGAATACAATCCGGAAACTGATAAAAGAATAAAGTATAATTACAACTCGAGTAATTTAGAAGGAAAATACAAAAACAAAACGGAACTTCAGAGGGAACTTGGACTGGAAGAGACTCTGGAAAAGCCTCTTTTTGGATTCATAGGAAGACTTGTTGATCAAAAAGGACTGGATCTTTTAAGTGAAATAATCGACTATCTTATAATGTATGATACTCAGTTTGTCCTTCTTGGTACTGGTGATCCAAAATACGAGAAGATATTTGAAGATCTGAATAACAAATATCCCTCTAGAATGGCTGTTAAAATAACTTTTGACATCGAATTGGCTCAGAGAATATACGCTGGATGCGATATGTTCCTTATGCCTTCAAGATATGAACCTTGTGGTCTTGGGCAAATGTACAGTCTACGGTATGGCACAATTCCGATCGTTCGTTATACTGGTGGATTGGCTGATACGGTTTTTGAGTACAATCCCGAAAAAATGGAAGGCAATGGGTTTGGTTTTAAGGATTATAAAGCCTCAGATTTTTTAATGGCTTGTTCAAGAGGTATATATTTCTTTAAGAATGAAAAGAATCACTGGAGAAAGATCATCGAAAATGCTATGTCTACAGATGTTTCCTGGGATAAATCAGCAAGAGAATACATAAAGGTCTACAACGAAACAGTTAATAGAATAAGAAACGTTAATCATTGAGGAGGGTATTAAATATGCCGGAACTTCGTAAAGATCCTGTTATAAAACGCTGGGTTATAATAGCTACTGAACGTGCGAAAAGGCCAAAAGATTTTGCTCAGCAGGAAGAGGAGATAAAATCAACTTTCTGTCCTTTTGATTACGGTAATGAGCACCTTACTCCGCCTGAAGTACTCGCTTTTAGACCAGCTGATACAGAGCCGAATACCCCTGGTTGGTGGATTAGGGTTGTTCCCAATAAATTTCCTGCCTTAGATCCCAACAGTAATTTAAAAAGATATGGTCAAGGGATGTACGATGCAATGAGTGGATTTGGGGCACATGAAGTTGTTATAGAAACTCCTGACCATAATACTACCCTTGCTTTGCTTCCAACAAAACAGGTTGAAGAAATTGTATGGGCATATAGACATAGGTACAATGAACTTTCGAAGGATCCGAGAGTAAAATACATTTTGATTTTCAGAAATCATAAAAAGGATGCAGGCGCTTCACTTGCACATCCTCACAGTCAAATAATTGCAACGCCAATAGTACCAAAAAGAGCTCATGAAGAATTGAATGGTTCTAAAGAATACTATGAATACAAGGAAAGATGTGTTTTTTGCGATATGATAGATCAGGAAAAAGCAGATGACAAAAGGATTGTTGAAGAAAATGACGATTTTATATCCTTTGAACCTTTTGCAGCACGTTTCCCTTTTGAAACTTGGATTCTTCCCAAAGCTCACCAGAACAATTTTTCAGATATAACTGAAGAACAGGTAAAAGAATTTGCACACATACTGAAAAATACACTTTTAAGAATTTACAAAGCACTTGATAATCCGCCATATAATTTTATGCTTCATACGTCACCTACATCTAACGATGGGAAACTGTATTATCACTGGCATCTTGAAATAGTTCCAAGGTTAACTAAGGTTGCAGGCTTTGAATGGGGATCTGGATTTTATATAAATCCTGTTCCACCTGAAGATGCTGCTAAATATCTCAGAGAAGTGGAACTCTAAGTTTAGTTTTTTGAATACGGCTCAATGTGAATTTGAATATCTTTTATGTTCTTGATTTTCTCCATAATTTTGTCCTTTACTGTATGAGAAATTTCATGAGCTTCTTTTATGGAAAGATTGGGGTCCACAAGGATATGGAACTCACAGTAAATGTAGGGCCCCACATATCTTGCTTTTAAATTATGATATTCTATAACCTCTGGAATTGATTTTATGCTCTCTGCAATTGATTCCAAGGTTTTTTTATCTATTGCCATATCCATTAAGGCATTGGTATTTTTAACGATGAGTTTTATACCAATCCTCATTATTATTATCGATACAATTATTGCACTTACCGGGTCTGCAATCTTAAGGTTTGCAATCGTTGCGATTATCCCTATTAAGGCAGCTATGGAAGAGAATGAATCGGACCTGTGATGCCATGCGTTTGCAATAATCATTTCACTGTTAAACTCTTTTCCTATTTTTAAAGTTTTTCTGAAGATATACTCTTTTGAAATAACGGAGAACAGAGCTACTATAAACGCAAGCCACAGTTTTTCACGTTCGAGGTATTCTTTGGTTATAATTGAATTAAGCGCTTCGTAGATTAAAAAAGAGGCAGCTCCTATTAGTACTAATCCTACAATTATAGTAAAAAGGTTTTCGAATCTATAGTGACCATAATGATGGGTATCATCAGGTGGTTTGGAAGAGATTTTTATTCCAAGAAAAACAAAAGCGTCTGAAATAAAATCAGATAACGAATGTAAAGCATCAGCTATTATTACTTGAGCCCCACTTAAAAAGCCAGCTAAAAATTTCAAAAAGACTAAAGCTACATTTAAAAGCAGACCTTCAAACGTTATTTTCTTTAAAGCTTCTTTCCTGCTTTCTTCTTCCAAAAAAGCCACCTCTTCGTGTTATAATTTATTTGCTGTTTATTCAGAGGAGGTACACACAGGTGCTTTTTATAATAATTTTAAAGATAATCGGTTGGGCGGTTGCAATACCAATCGGGTTGTTATATGCATTTATAGAATCTTTGACAGACTTAGGAATAAATATCAATAAGTTCAAACTCAAGAATTTGATTAGAATTGTGTTCATACCTATTATATCATTTTTAATTTTGATTTTACTTGGAATTAAAGCGGGTTTGATATTTTTAATTATATATTTTGGTTTCATTTTCGTGAGCAGGTCTTTTTACATGAGAGCATTTCATAGTAACAAACTGAAAAATATTCTTTTGAAATATGTGAAAAACAAATTTGGGAAGGAAAAAACAATAAAGAATATTATGAAAGCTTTGAGAAAGAAGCGAAAAGCAAATCTTATTACAGTATTTGTTGATACAAAAGATGTTTCAATAAAAATATTTATACCGGGATTTTTAGTTGGCCTTGTTCTGAAATTATTTCCCAGAGGTTTGATAAGAAAAGGTTTTCATGAAGACTCAGCGATATGGACATATTATCACCATAGCAAAAAAGTTGAATAAATAAAAGATTCCAAGAATCCCGTTGATCTAAAAATATTAAATTGTATTTTTATTTTTTTAATCTATGTTATAATAATATTGAATGTAAGAATAAAAAAATGGAGGGGATTTTATGTACGATTCTCTCAAAAGTATTTTGGAACTCTTAAAAAGCAAAAAATAGATATTGATGAAGCAATAGAACTAATAGAGGCCCTTTATGATGTTGAAAAAGAAGAAACGAAAAGCGAAGAAGTAAGTTACGGTAAGGAAAAAAGAAAATTTTTGAGAATAGTTGTTGATTCCTCAGAAGGAGATAAAGTCAGAGTCAATGTTCCTATAGATCTTATTAAATATGTTAAGACGTTTATCCCAAAAAATGTGAAGAATGAATTAGATTCCCAAGAGGTGGATCTCGATAATATAATAAAAATGGTCGAAGAAGGTTTTGAAGGAGAAATAGCTACAATTGACTCGGGGAAGGGTGACCATATAAGAATATTTGTTGAATAAAGATAATCTGTTCATTTGTTTTGAAAAACGAGTTCACCGTTTAAAACAACTAAGCTGGGGCTTAATCCATCTGGATTTGTTTTAATTTTTTCAAATGGGTTTTCTTTGAATATGCAAAAATCTGCAAATTTATTTTTTTCAATGCTTCCAAGTATGTTTTCAATTCCAAACATTTTTGCAGGATTCAATGTGTATGTTTTTAAAGCATCTACTTCTGTGAAACCTTCGTTTATCAATATGTTCATACCCAAATAAGGATTCGGAGATTCTACTGGTGCATCGGAAGACGATGATATTAAAATGCCACGATTCTTCAGTTTGATGAAAGGATAGACATGTTTCTTCCTTTCTTCATCGAATATTTTTTCTACGAGTATTTCATCAGATCTCTTGAAAATCGGCTGTATCGTGACATTAATACCTTTTTCTTTGGTTGATTTTATAAGTTCGTCATCAGCTATCTGAAAATGTATTATTCTTATCTTTTCACCTGGTGAACCTGTTTTTTCGGCTATTTTTAAGATTTGTTCTATTGCTCTATCACCAATTGCATGAATAGATAATCTAATTCCAAATTCTTTACTCTTCAAAAATATTTCTGAAAGTTCCTCATCGGATTTTAGAAGCATACCAATGTTTTCAGAATCGTCTTTGTACGGCTTTTTAAGTGCTGCAGTTCTTGCGCCAAAGGAACCATCGGCAAAAAGCTTAACAGATGTAACATAGAAGAAATCGTTATATTTTTTGAATGCTTTTCTGGAAACAATGGATTCAATATCATTTTGAGAATTTATGGTTATTTCGTCAAAAACTCTCAGATTTTTAAATTTGAGAAGAGCTTCTTTTATTTTATCGAATTTTTCAACAAAAATATCATTGCTGATTACTGATGTTATACCAAAACTCTTTAAATTTTCCTGAGCTTTTTGAATATAAGACTCTATTTTTTCTTCGCTTTCTATGAGTTTCATAACTTCACTTAAAGCATTTTCAGAAATTAAACCATTTTCCATGTCTATTTCAGCTGACTTAATTTTTGATAGTTGAAACTTTAAGAGTAATTGTGTATTTGCAACTGCTATATGTCCACATTTTCTTACTAATATGACAGGTTTATCCGGGAAAAAAGTATCCAGTACGGAACGCTCAGGTTTTTTGTCAAGTAGATCATCATTCCAACCTCTTGCTACAAGAAGTTCAGAGTTATCTTTTTCTTTCAAAAAATCAAGCATTTCATGAAGTTTTGAAAAATTTGAAAGGTCATAATTGGAAAGCTGCCTTCCATAACTTATCAGATGAAGATGTGAGTCTATTAGTCCCGGTAACACGTATTGACCACTTAAATTGATTTCTTTAAAACCGATTTTATCCAGATTTCTGGATATTTCAACTATTATTCCGTTTATTACCAACAAATCTTTCTGCACGAAATCTTCAACTTTGAAGTCGAAAACTCTTGCATTCTTAAATAAAACTGTTTTCTCCATTTTTTAACTTAAAAACCCAGCTTCTTTTTAACTTCAGGATCAATTCTATCAGGCGTCCATGCGGGCTCCCAAACAAGATTTATATTAACTTCACCTACATTCGGAAGATCCTTTAAACGTGCTCTGGCATCTTCAAGCATTAAACCAGCGAGAGGACAACCGGGTACAGTCATGGTCATATTAACGGAAATATTGTTGTTATCATCGATATTGATATCGTATACTAATCCCAAACTCACAACATCTATACCTATTTCGGGATCTACAACCTCAGATAAAGCTTTAATAACATCATCCTTTGTTATTTTTGACATCTTATAAAACTCCTTTCTACTTTTATCTTTGACATTTTGATTATACTATATAAAAAAGAAACTCATCTTAAATTTATTTTAAAAGTTGTTCCAAGCATCCAGTCAGATTCCACTTTTATTGAATATCCTGCGAGTTGTGCAAGATGTTTTACAACTGATAAACCAAGGCCAGAACCTTTAGGAGCCATTTTTATCGCCTCGGGACTTCTATAGAATCTCTGAAAAATCTTGTTTAAATCCTCTTTTTTTATGCCAATTCCATGATCTTTCACTTGGATAACTTTGTCTGTTATCAAGATTTCAACCACCGAATTTTCAAAGGAATACTTAACAGCATTTGATAAGAGATTTCTAAGAATAGTGTATATGACAAATCCATCGGCTTCTAAAAATTCAACATGACAATTTAGTTCGAGTTTGATGTTTTTTTCCAATATAATTTTTGATAAATCGTTTTTAACCTCCTCGAATATTTTCTTGGGGTCTATTAACGTTTTTTTTAACTCATACAGTCCCATTTGAGCCATAGCGATTAGTTGGGTTTGCTTTACAATCCTTTCAATTCTTTTAATAGAATTCAAAATACTATCCAAAGATTCAGTATCTGGGAATTTTTCTTTCAAAATCAATGAATTCGCTTTCAAAGAAGACAAGGGGGTGAGTATTTCATGAGCTATAGATGAAACGAGGTTGTACTTTATTTCTTCGATTAGTTTTTCTTTTGTTTTGTCTTTAATTATCATCAGTTGTTCTTCAGAAATATAAATTATCTGACCATAAATCAGATCTTCGGATGGGAATCTTATGATTTGTTCAGAATTATAACTTTTTTGCTCATAAACATACTTTGCGAACTTTTCAATATCATCGAAAAAAAGTTGTTCAAATATATTTGAATCAGATTTTAATTTGAATTCTTCGCCCTTTTTGTTGAACCATAATATCTTTGTATTTTCGAGTTTGATAACTATTTCATCAATATGATTTAGGAATTTTAAACTTATCAATTTTTTATCCCCGCTTGACGAAACAATATCCTATACCTCTTATTGTTTTTATCCAGTTCTTCCCTATTTTTGACCGTATCATACTTATGTGAACATCCACAACTCTGTCAGAAACAAAATCATCCTCACTCCATATAATATCAAGTAATTGAGTTCTTGTATAAACTTTTCCTGGATTTGAAGCAAGAAGTTTCAATATTTCGAATTCTTTGGTGCTTAGCTCTAACTTTTGCCCCTTGAGTTCTACTTCAAAGCTATCAGGATATATCTTTAGATCACCAAAATCGTAAATTTCAAAGTCTTTCCTGATTCTTCTCAACAATGACCTTATTCTGGCAACAAGTTCCCTTGGATTGAAAGGTTTTGTTAAGTAATCATCCGCTCCAGCTTCAATACCATATATTTTATCTCTATCAAGATTTCTGGCTGATAAGACTATTATTCCAACTCCTTCGTTTTTTGCTCTTAAATCCGGTATAATGTCCAACGCATCACCATCGGGTAACATCAGATCTAATATTATGATATCAACCTTAGTATTTTTTAGCTGTTCAAACATTTTTTGGATATTCTCTGCTTCTAAAATATTGAATCCTTCTATTTTTAGATAATTTTTCACAATGTTTCTAATATCTTTGTCATCTTCCACAATTAATATGTTGTTACTCATATTCAGCTCCTTCAAAGAACATCCGTTATGTTTTTACCAGTTTCAATATAAATCACTTCCTCACATAAGTTAGTGGCATGATCAGCTATTCTTTCAATATCGTGAGCAAGTAGAATGTAAATTGAAATAAGTTCAGGCTGGAAACTATCATCGCTTTTAACTTTATTTTCAACGAGTTTGATTATTTCCACCTGTAAATCATCAACGATATCATCTTCTTTCCAAATTCTTTTAGCAAGCTCCAAATCCCTATTACTAAAGGATTTAACAGCTTCTTTAACCATCTTTATAGCTGTTCCAACCATATCTTTCAATTCTTTGGTCAATCTAAAATCAAGGTTATTTTCAATAACTTTTACGGTTTTCTCTGCTATATTGCATGCTAAATCTCCTATTCTTTCAAGGTCGTTAGAAAATTTTATCATCGCAATAACATATCTCAAGTTTTTAGACAAAGGTGTGTATCTGCCTATTATCTGGAAGACTTCATTTTCAGTATCTCTGTTTGTTTGGTCTATCAAGTCATCCATCTCTAAAACACGATTTGCAAGGTTAAGATCTCTGCTTTCAAGAGATTTGATCGAATTTTCAAGTGATTCAGTAACCAAAAGTAACATTTTTGAGATTTTAGATCTGAGAAAATCTATTTCTCTCTCAAAATGATGCAATTGTTCCATAATAAAATTACCTCCTTAGCTTATTTGACCATTAAGATAAGCTTCTGTAAGTTCCGATTCAGGTTGATTAACTATTTTAGAAGTTTCACCAAATTCTATCAAGTCACCCCTATATAGAAAAGCCATGTAATCAGAAATCCTAATCGCCTGTGCCAGATTATGAGTAACTATTATTATAGTATACTTCTCTGATAGTTCTTCAAGCAAAAATTCTATTTTTTTTGTTGCGATTGGATCAAGTGCAGAAGTAGGTTCATCTAAAAGTAAAACTTCCGGTTCAACTGCTATAGCTCTTGCAATACACAATCTTTGCTGTTGTCCACCAGAAAGCTGTGTTGCTGTTTTTTTTAATTCATCTTTTACTTCATCCCACAAAGCAGCATCTCTAAGAGCTTTTTCGACGATCAGATCGAGTTTTCTTTTATCTTTTATCCCGTGTATTCTCGGTCCAAAAGCAACGTTATCGTATATTGACATTGGAAATACTGTAGGTTTCTGAAAGACCATTCCTACATTTTTTCTGAACTCTGAGATATCTATGTCAGGATCGTATATGTTTTTCCCTTTGAAATAGATCTCACCCGTGACTTTGAAATTTGGTATTTCATCGTTTATGCGATTCAGACACCTTACCAATGTAGACTTTCCACATCCTGAAGGGCCTATTATCGCAGTTATAACCTTCTTTGGAAATTTGATATTTATATTTTTTAATGCGATTTTTTCACCATAAAATGCGCTTAGGTTATTTACCTCTATTATCCAGTCCAATTTTACCCCTCCTCATAGTAAAAGCTATGGAGTATATTATGAGAACTATTATTAAAAGAAGAGCAGAAGATGCTTTTGCCATCCATTGTGCACTCTCTCCATATGCCATAGAAGCGTAGTAGATATGTGATGGGAGTGCCATCACAGGATCTAAAAAGCTTTTTGGAAGATGTGTTGAGAAAAATACAGCACCTGTTAAAATTATCGGAGCGGTTTCACCAAAGATTCTGCCACTTCCAATCAACGCTGAGGTTATAATTCTATTTTTTGCTGCTTTTAGCAAAACTTTTGATATCACTTCCGTTTTGTTGCAGCCAAGGGCATAAGCTGCTTCTCTTAATTCTACTGGAACAGCTTTTACAGCTTCCTTTACAGAAGAAGCGATTACAGGTAATGTCATTAAAGATAGTGTTAGACTTGCAGATATTAAGGAAGTTCCCAAATTCATTCTTATACAGAACAGCGATAAACCGAATAAACCATAAACAATTGATGGTATTCCTGAAAGGGAAGTTAAAGCTACGTCAATAGGTTTAATAAAAAATAGTGTATCATATTCTGATAAAAATATGCCCATTATAATTCCAAGAGGAACAGAAAAAATTATTCCAAGGGAAATTAGAATCAAACTTCCTACAATCGCTGGAAACACACCACCTTCTGTCATAGCATTACTTGGATATTTTATGAAAAAATCTATTGAAAAATATCTTGCACCGTCTATTATCACCACTAAGAATATACCAATAGTGGCAAGAAAAGTTGAATACGTTAAAATCCTGAATATCGTTTTTAGTATTAAATCCTTTTTCAATGCTTCCAACTCCTTTGAATACTTTTGGATATCCAGGTTAAGATCAGAGAAATTATAAGTAATATTAGACCCGCTACAAATAAAACTGAATAATGTAGACTACCAAGCTCAACTTCACCCATTTCGCTTGCTATTGCTGATGTCAACGTTCTTAAAGGATCAAAGAGTGATTTTGGAATTATATTAGCATTTCCAGAGACCATTAAGACAACCATTGTTTCACCCATTATACGGTTTACAGTAAGTATAAACGCATTCAAAATTCCTGGAAGTGCAGCTCGAGTAATTACAATGAATAGAGCAGAGAATCTTGATGATCCTAACGCAAGGGCACTTTCGAACAAAACTTTGTCAACAGACTCGAACGATTCGTAGGTTAGAGAGACAACGTAAGGTAACGAAAGAATGGTTAAACCAATTATAGTGAGTAAAAGATTTTCCGTTGACCATATTTCGAAAGTTATCAATACAGGAGCTATGTATATCAAAACAACAGAACCGATTACAACTGAAGGAACTCCAGATAGAAGATCCAAAACAGATCTTACTATCTCTTTCTCTCTCAAATTCGCGTATGCGTACAGATAAGCCGAGACAATATAACCGAGCGGTATTACCACCAGAGAAGTCAGGAAAGTTAGAAGAAAGGAATCAACTATCATTGTTAAAAGTCCATACTCAGCATCATCGTATGTTGGATACCAGTTGAAACTTGTAAAAATCTCACTTCCCACACTTTTGAGTGCGGGAAGTGACTCACTAATCATGAAAATAAAAATCAAAGTAAGTATTACAATGCTTAATGTGGCAACTGCGAAAATCGTGATAGTATTCAATAAATATTTCAATTCACGATACACTTGAATTTTAACCCCCTATCCTTAAAACCCGTAAGCAGCTATATAACCAGCTTTTTCGACCAATTCTTGACCTTTTTTTGAAACGGCGAAATTTATATATATTTTTACAGGTCCTCTATCTGGTAAACCGTTGGTTGCATCTATGAACATAAAAAGAGGTCTTGAAATTGGATATTCACCAGAAAGTATAGTTGCTTTTGTTGGCATAACTTTTTCTACTTTCAGTATTTTCACGTCTTCTGTGACATAACCAAGGCCAGTGTATGCTATAGCATAAGGATTGTTTTTGACACTATCAATCTCAAGTTGAGTTGATTCAACCATTCTCACAGTTGGAGACATTTTTTCACCTTTCAAAACTATGTTTTCAAAAGTTTCAAATGTTCCTGAAGCCGTGTTGCGCGAATAAACAACTATCGGCTTTTTTGGAAGGTTAGGATTCAATTGTGCCCAATATCTTATTTTTCCTGTATAAATATCTTTGAGTTCTTCAAGTGAGATACTTTCAATATTCAGTTTTTTATTAACAATGATTGCTATTCCATCGTATCCAATTATGAAAGGTACGAAATATTTTCCTTCTTCGTGCATTCGAACAAGCTCCTTGTCTTTTAGCCATCTACTCGAGTTTGCAATATCAGCTGTTCCGTTGAAAAGCGCAGCAATTCCTGTTGATGATCCAGCTCCTTCGAGTGTTATCCTGATATCGTACTGCTTTTTAAGTTCTTCAATCCAAAGCTGGGCAATTGGAAACACTGTGTTTGATCCTTTGATAACAAGTGTTTCAGTTGCAAAAATCGAAATTCCCATTATCAATAACATAAACACTAACCAAAACTTTTTCATACTTTTCCCTCCTATTAATTTTATCTGCATTTTCAAATTACACCATGAATTTTTGGAGAGTTTTGTAGTTTTTTAAGAATTGTTAAGAAAAAAGGCCTGCATTCATGCAGGCCTTTTTGAGTTTTATTGATTCAGTAAAGACATTAGAGCTTTAAGATTTTTGCTTCTTGAAGGATGCCTCAGTTTCCTCAGGGCTTTAACTTCAATTTGTCTTATTCTTTCACGAGTCACATTGAAATACTGTCCAACTTCTTCCAGAGTTTTAGCTTTACCATCTATCAACCCATACCTCATCTTTAAAACAGCTGCTTCACGTGGTCCGAGTGTGTTTAAAACCTTCACAATTTCTTCCCTTATAAGCATTCTCATCGCAGTTTCTTCAGGTGAGCTTATGTTATCATCCTTTAGAAAATCTCCAAAGGTTGAATCTTCATCACTTCCAACCGGTGACTCAAATGAAACCATTTCTTTATCAGCCTGAAGTATCTCTTCTATCTTTTCGACTGGCTTGTTAGCAAGTTTTGCAAGTTCTTCAACTGAAGGATATTCACCGTTTTCCTGTAGATACTCTCTTATTATTTTGTTTAACTTGTTTATAGTTTCAACCATATGTACAGGCACGCGTATTGTTCGAGCCTGATCTGCTATTGCACGGGTTATTGCTTGCCTTATCCACCAGGTAGCATAAGTACTAAATTTATACCCTTTCTTCCAATCGAACTTTTCTACTGCTTTCAGAAGACCAATGTTACCTTCCTGAATGAGATCTAAAAAAGACAATCCTCTTCCTATGTATCTCTTTGCAATACTGACGACCAATCTCAAGTTTGCTACTGTAAGTTTCTCTTTTGCTTTTTTGTCACCCTGTTGGGCTCTACGAGCCAGAGCTCTTTCCTGACTTGCGGTTAGCAATGGTATCTTACCAATTTCTTTGAGATATATTTTTACAGGATCCTTAAAGTAAGAATTTTCATAAACTTCAGGTCCACTTTCTTCAAGGATTGTATCGAAATCATCCTCAGAATTCGAACCAGATTTTTTTTCTTCGTCAGCTGGACTATCGATGACTTTGATATTTCTGCTCTCTAATTCTTCATAAATTTTTTCTATAAAGTTTGAATCAAAGCCTTCGTAATCTGGTGGAATGGCAGAATCTATATCTTCATATGTTATGTATCCTTTTTTTTCACCCAACTGAATTAATTTTTTAATCCGTTTCTCCAGTTCTTTTTCACTTAATTTTTTAGAAACATTTTTGAGGGGTTCTCTTTTTGCCATTAACTTTTCCCTCCTTTTAAATGAGAAAGTAAAATCATTCTCCGTTTCAACAAACTTTTTCTACTTTCAACATCACTAACCTGTAATTTCCTATCTATCTCACTAATTTCGTTGAGAATACTCTTCCTTCTCAATCTATCTTCGCAATCTAATATGACCTTTTCAACGTTGATTTGTTCAATATTGAACATTAAAAGTTTGAAAAACCTATTTGAATGTTTTTCAGGTAATTTTTCAATGATAAGATCTTCAGAAAAAAATTCTAAATCTTCTATCAAACCTAAAAATGTTTCTCCAAAATCATCGAGAACACTTCTATAATTTCTCAAGGTCTCTATTATTTTTTTCCTTAGAGAAGGATATTCCAAAAAGATTTTTATCAATAAATCTATTTCGCTTTTGTAATCTTCTTTATTTACATTAGAATCTCTCGGTTTTTCTATTTCAGTTTTTAAGTTACTGCTTCGAACAAAAAATGTTCTTGTAACTGTTTCTCTTATTCCAAGTTTAGTGTTTATTATCTCCACCAATCTTTCATATCTAACAGGTCTTTTTTCAAGCATTTTGAGTGCGAAAGGTTTTATTTTTTTTAAGAACAATTCAATACTTGCGGTATTGTTGAAATCAAGACCTTCTGATAATTCATTCACAAGAAATTCTTCGTAACCTATCGCGTTTTCTATATATTTCTTTAAATGTTCTTGGTTTCTTTTTTCGAGTATTTCAGAAGCATCTTTGAAATCTTTTAAAACTACTACCGCTATGTTGAAATCACTGTCTTCGAGTCTGGGAATAACATTTAAAGTCGATTTTTTCCCAGCCTCATCTGAGTCAAAAAACAGTATAATGTTTTTAGTCGCTTTCGAAATTCTTTTTATATGGTCCATCGATAAAGCTGTTCCCATAGGTGCAAGTGTATTTTCAAAACCACAAACATTGAGTGCTAAAACATCGAAATATCCCTCCACAACTATAACAAAGTTCACTTCTTTAATCACATCGAATGCTTTGACTGAAGAAAAAAATTCTCTTGATTTTGAAAAAAATGGAGTTTCTGGAGAATTCAAATACTTGGGCGAATTCAAACTGTTTTTCAAAATGGTTCTACTTCCAAATGCAACTACATCTCCTTTTTCATTAAAAACTGGAAAAGTTAATCTTCCACTATGGAAATCAAAACCTTTTGAATTTATCAATCCAAATTTTCTCAAGTCAGAATCGCTGAGATTGAAGTTTTTAGCTTCGAATTTTGCTGAAGTCGAATTAGGAGAACAAAATCCTATTTTGAATTTTCGGATTATGTTTAAGTCTATTTTCCTTACATTAATCAAATAATTTAGGAGGCCCCTTTGTTTAAAAACGTTCTTATGATATATTTCGGCCAATCTTGAATATATGTTAACATATTTTGAGTAATAGTCGTTCCGAGAGGAAATTTTTTTCGGTAATTCTATTCCAGCACGTTGGGCGAGCTTTTGAATTGCTTCTGTAAAGCTTATGTTTTCAATTTCTTGAACGAATTTTATAACATCGCCTGAAGCACCACATCCAAAACAATGATAAAATCTTTTTTCAGGATTGACATAGAACGAAGGTGTCTTTTCACTATGAAAAGGACAAAGACCTCGAAAATTTTTTCCAACACGTTGTAAACTTACATATTCTGAAACAATATCCACAATATTCAATTGTGATTTAATGAGTTCTACAGTTTCTTTAGAGAGCAATTTTAACACCTCAAAAACCACACACTGCTTTTAAAAACAGTGTGTGGTTTAAATTGGTAAGCAAATTAGCGTTTTGAAAATTGAGGTGCTCTTCTTGCTTTTTTGAGACCGTATTTCTTTCTTTCAACCATTCTTGGATCTCTTGTGAGCATACCTTTTTCTTTCAAAGCTTTTCGAAGTTCAGGATTGTATTGAAGTAAAGCCCTTGCAATTCCAAGTCTTACTGCACCAGCCTGACCGCTTAATCCACCACCATTTACTCTTATTATCATGTCGAACTTACCAGTGGTGTTCGTGACATTGAAAGGCTCAACTATGTGTTGGACAAGTGTGCTTCTCTGAAAATACTTAATTAAATCATCGTATTCTTTCCCATTTATGATAATCTTGCCATTACCATTTCTCAAAAACACTCTTGCGACTGCGTTTTTCCTTCTACCAGTTCCATAGTAATTGGTCACCAATTTAAAATCCTCCTTTCTTACAGGTCAATAACCTCAGGTTTTTGGGCTTGATGGGGATGTTCAGGACCAGCGTAAACCTTCAATTTTTTCAACATTCTCTTACCGAGCTTATTCTTGGGAAGCATTCCCTTGACTGCCTGTTTGATTAAAAACTCAGGATTTTTGCGAAGAATTTCACCTGCTGTTTTTACTTTTAAATTTCCTAAATAACCACTATGTCTATAATATTTCTTTTCATCCAGCTTTTTACCTGTTAAAACTACTTTTTCACAATTTGTAACTATCACATAATCACCACAGTCGTTGTTTGGAGTATATTCGGGTTTGTTTTTTCCTTGAAGTATTGCAGCGATTCTGGTGGCAAGACGTCCTAAAACTTTGTTTTCAGCATCTATAACATACCATTTCTTATCGACTTCTTCCTTTTTGAAAAACTTCGTTCTATTTTCCATAGAACCAAACCTCCTTCAATCGATATTAGCAGCTCTCACTTCATCCTCAAAAGCTTCGAGTTTAAAGAACGAAGAGACCTTTTTGTAAATCAAAAAAGTAACAGTGGAAGCAATTAGTGTTTTACCGAAATTGAACAGAGTTATTATCAAGAGGTACTGATTTATTATTACACTTACATCAACGTGAAGATAAATTGGGTAAACTATTAGATTCAATATGTCCATGATTGCTATCGTAAGAGCAGAAGCCATTACCATTGAAATTATTGCACGAATCTTGGTTTTTTTTCGGGAATAAAGCAATCCTGCGATTCCCACAAAGGTAGCTCCCATCATGAAGTTCATGAATATTCCAACAGGTTCTGCGCCTTTTATCATTAAAAACAACAAATCTTTCACCAAAACAGTAACGACTCCGGCTAATGGACCTATCAAGAACGACGTTATCAAAGCAATGATCTCACTGGCATCGTATTTGAAACCAGGCAAAAACGGTATTGGAATTTCAAAAAGCATCAGGACAGTCGCCAGAGCACTCATTATTGAAATGATAGTTAACCTTTTTGTTTTAGTTAGCAAAATTTTCACCTCTTAAACCTCTTCAACAACACTCAAGTATTTTCTATTCTTTCTAACATGGAACTTTACTTTTCCGTCTTTTAGCGCAAACAAAGTAAAGTCTCTGCCGAGACCTACGTTATTTCCAGGCCAAAATTTCGTTCCTCTTTGTCTAACAAGTATATTCCCGGCTTTTACAAATTGGCCGTCTCCAACTTTAACACCCAGATACTTTGGATTGCTATCCCTACCATTACGGGCTGTTCCACCACTCTTTTTATGTGCCATTTACTTCACCTCCACGCTTATATGCTTGGGAAAACGCTCTTCTAAGTCTTTTAGCGAGTCCAGAAGTGATTTCAACATTTCCTGAGATAAGAAATCTTTAATATCGAATACTTCTAATTTCATATATCCTTTTTCCTGTTCATAAATTTTCAAATTTTTGAATCGTTCATTTAAGGCTTTCGCTGTATGAGTTGTTAAAGCGCTTACCGCCGCACATAGAACATCTTTCTTTTTTGAATAAAGTGCATGACCCTTTGCTTCAAATCCTTTTATAAGACTGTTCTCGCTAAAAAAAACGATTCTTATCATTTTTCTATTTTTTCAATCTTGATCCTGGTATACCACTGTCTGTGCCCTTTATTAAGTCGATAGCCTTTCCTTGGGCGTCTTTTAATCACCATAACTTTTCTACCTCTTAAATGTCCAACAACCTCTGCAACGACTTTTACATTCTCTAAAAAGGGCTTTCCAATTTCTACATTTTCACCATCGACTAAGGTTATAACCTTGTCAAAAACGACTTTTTCTCCTACTTGGGAATTGAGCTTTTCAACATCGAGAGTTTGCCCTTCGGAAACCTTGTACTGTCTTCCACATGCATCAATAATTGCGTACAAAAAGTCCACCTCCTTGAATTTATAATAAACAATCACTGAACCAGGTATCTTGGAAAACCAAGAATTTTAAAACCCGGCTCAAGTGCTCTGGCTATACCAAGTGAACTACCACAACTTATAGAAGTTATGGCTTCCTGCTTCCTCCCATGATAACTCGTAGACCAGAAGAATTTCCCTTCCGTTCCGCCGCCAGTGCATGGTCTACAGGCTTAAATTCGAACAGTCCCTGCCCTACTCAACGACCGTGATTTTTGGTCGTAATATTATAGCATGTTTTTGCAAATTCATCTCTACCTTATAGAAGGCTGAGCCTTCTTTGCTAGTTCTGATAAGCATTTTAGCATATTCGTGGTTAATAAAATATGTATAAAACATTAATTCTAAGAAATCTTAAGAAAAAGCCCTTTTCAGTTCGTCAACCATATCGAGTTTTTCCCAGGTGAAATCATTGTCCGATCTTCCAAAGTGACCGTAAGCGGCGGTTTTTTTATAAATTGGTCTTAAAAGATCAAGTTTTTTAATTATAGCACCGGGTCTGAAATCAAAAACTTCTTTGATAACTTTTAGTAATCTTTCTTCATCAACTTTTCCCGTACCGTGGGTATCGATGTAAATAGAAACTGGTTGAGCAACCCCTATCGCATAAGCTACCTGGATTGTGAGTCTGTCTGCTAAACCCGCTGCAACAACATTTTTAGCAACATATCTCGCCATGTAACTAGCAGATCTATCCACTTTTGTTGGATCTTTACCTGAAAAAGCTCCACCACCATGTGGCACCCAACCACCATAGGTATCAACGATTATTTTTCTACCGGTAAGTCCTGTATCAGCATGAGGACCTCCTAACACAAATCTACCTGTTGGATTTACAAGTATTTTCATTTTGTCATCCATGAATTGTTCTGGGATAATCGGTTTTATAACATGTTCAGTTATGGCTTCTCTTAATTCATTAAGAGTTACACTTGGATCATGCTGTGCAGACACAACCACAGTGTCAACTCTGACTGGATTCATATTTTCATCGAACTCCACTGTTACCTGTGTTTTTCCATCCGGTCTAAGGAAAGGTAGAATCTTTTCTTTCCTGACTTTTGCCAATCTCAGTGCAAGTTTATGAGCCAGAACGATTGGAAGTGGCATATATTCAGGGGTTTCGTTTGTAGCGTATCCAAACATCAGTCCTTGATCACCGGCACCAAGTTTCTCGATCTCATCTTTGGTATAAACTTCACCTGTTTTTGCTTCAAGTGCTTCGTCAACTCCGAGAGCTATATCAGGGGATTGTTCATCTATTGAGGTCAATACAGCACAGGTTTCACCGTCAAAACCATATTTGGCTCTGGTGTATCCTATATCAAGTATAGTTTGTCTCACTATTTTGGGGATATCAACATAAGCCCTCGTTGATATTTCTCCTGCAACTACAACGACACCTGTTGTTACAAGAGTTTCAACAGCAACACGTGCTTTCTTATCTTGAGCGATTATAGCATCCAAAATAGAATCTGATACTTGGTCAGCTATTTTATCAGGATGTCCTTCAGTTACACTTTCACTTGTAAAAAGCTTTCTACTCATTTTTCTTCCTCCTTTTGTTCGTGTTCTTCATATTTTTCTTTGGTTATGAAATGTCCACCACTTATTTCGAAATTTAAAGGCTTAAAACCGCTTGTGAATTCAGCATAAATGTTTATTCTATTTTGACATTTTGAACCTATCAATTCTTTTTTTAGGATGTAGCTGGCCTTACCTTGAAAATTTGTAAAAAGTTCACTAGATTTTCTTATGTGACTTCTAAAAACTTCTCCGCAGTTATCACATTGAACATATATGACAATATAATCACGTTGATTGTAAAACGGATTTTTACCAAGGTTCTTTTTTTTCTTCCAAAACACCTTATCACCGCCTCAAAAGCCGGAAGGATAGTTCTTTGCTTCGACCCCAATAATCCTCAACAACTATTCTTATAGCACTTTCTG
>JARRBB010000070.1 GCA_029981435.1 Thermotogaceae bacterium
TTACTATATCTCTCCCGCACTTTCGGCATTTACCCTCCTCGTCGAGTCCCGTGAATTTTATACTGTATCCTTCTCTCTCTATTACAAGCTCTCCACAATCAGGACAATAGGTGCTTTCGTATCTTTTGTCCCACAGATTTCCAATATAAACGAAGTTGAGAAATTCTCTTGCGTTTTCGTATGCTTCTACAAGTTTTTCAACAGGTGTTGGAGGTGCGCTGTACTTGTAATTAGGGAAATATCTGCTTATATGCAACGGAATATCAGGATTCAGACTGGAAAGCCATTTGAATTCTTCTCTCAGCTCTTTTATGTTGTCGTTTTCATCTGGAATTATCAAAGTTGTTATTTCAACATGTACTCCATGTTCAACGGATTTTTCTATAACTTTCATGACACTTTTCAGCTCACCTTTGCATACCTTCCTGTAAAATTCTTCGTTGAAACCTTTTAGATCTATGTTCATAGCCTGCACAGATTGAAGAAGCAATTTCAAAGGTTCGATTTCTATGAAACCGTTGGTAACTAAAACGTTGTATATTCCTTCTTTGGTTGCCAGACGTGAACTATCGAGAACAAATTCGAACCACACCATTGGTTCGTTGTAAGTGTAAGCTATTCCTTTTGAATTGTGCTCGAGCGCTATGCTTACAAGTCTTACTGGATCTATCCTTTGAACCCCAGGTTCTTCCTGAGATATCTGCCAGTTTTGACAAAAAGGGCATTTGAAATTGCAACCCCATGAACCTATCGACAGTATATCGGTACCGGGATAAAAATGAAAAAGAGGTTTTTTTTCTATTGGATCCATTGATATAGAGGAAATTTCCCCATAGTTCATAGAATAAAGAACACCTTTTTTGTTCATTCGCACTTTACATAGTCCTGTTTTTGAATTCGAGATAACACAGTTATGAGGGCACAACTTGCAAATCACAGAATTTTCATCGTATTCTTCATAAAAAAGAGCCTCTCTCACTTTAACCACCTCAGTGATAGCGCTCAACTGTGAATCTGTAGATTTTGAATTTTTCAAAGTCGTGTATCCCAGCTTTTCTTTTAGCGATTTCAAGTTGCATTTCCACGGTATCGACACCCTCCAGATCAGGAAGCAAAAGCCCTCTTTTCCAGCCACTTTCAACTATGACACCGTATTTTTTAGGATCAAGTTCCGAAAGGTCTTTCACTGGTTCAGGTTCACTTAGAATATCAACGCTAACCTCTATCTCATCAAGTTCGTCAACACTAAGAGGTGGAAATCGAGGATCTCTTGTTGCAGCAGCTATCGCATTGTCTCTTATTTCCAGAGCAAGGTTTTCTCTGGTTGGAAGAAAAGTGCCTATACATCCTCTAAGACTACCATCGAGTTTATGAAGTGAAACAAAAGCACCTGCTCTTTTTTTGAAAAGTTCTTCTGGAAGATCCGGGGCGGGCTCGATGACCACCCCGTTCTTTATGTAATTTTCTATAACTTTTATCGCCCATCTCACAAAGGGATGTGATCCCTTCAAGAAAACCACTTCCTCACATGTATTATCCAAAGAAAAGTTCGGCAAGCTTGTAATACTCGTATGGAACGAGTTTTTTGGTTGCTATACCGTATTCCAGTGGTATCGATACGATTTCATTACCTTTCAAGGCTACCATTCTTCCAAAGTCTCTGTTTATAACAAGCTCCATAGCCTTGACACCGTATCTTGTACCAAGTATTCTATCGAATGCAGTTGGTGTGCCTCCACGCAAAAGATGTCCAAGAACTACCGAACGTGTGTCGTAGCCAGTTTTTTCTTTGACAATCTCTGCAAGATAGTGTGCAATACCTCCCAGCCTTATGTGACCGAAGGCATCAACTTCATCTTTTCTACCGACGAATTCATCAAGTTCTGTGGGTTTGAATCCTTCTGCCACAGCAACGATTGCGTAGCCCTTTGCTTTCATCCTTTTGTCAACTATTTCGATAATCTCTTTGATCGTTCTTGGATATTCGGGTATCAGTATCAGATGAGCTCCTGCTGCTAAACCTGCCTCTATGGTTATCCAACCAGCTTCTCTACCCATCAACTCAACGAAGAAAACCCTTCCGTGCGATTTGGCAGTTGAATGAAGTCGGTCAATCGCATCCGCTCCCACATTAACAGCAGTATGAAAACCAAAGGTATAGTCCGTATTAGAAACATCGTTGTCGATGGTTTTTGGTACCCCAACCGTGTTGACACCAGCTGCATAAAGCTTCGCAGCCACTGTGAGTGTGTCGTCACCACCTATGGCGATTATGGCATCAATACGTTCTTTTTCGATGTTGTCAAAACATTTTTGAACCATCTTTTCATCCTTGAAAGGATTGGTTCTTGATGTTCCAAGTATGGTACCACCAAGTATGTGGATACCTTCAACGTCGTCATCAGTCAAAGCGGTGAATTCACCCTCTACAAGTCCTCTCCATCCATGCATGATCCCGATAACTTCTACATCGTCTTTCCTTGATTTAACTATACCTCTTATAACAGCATTCAAACCTGGACAATCTCCACCACCTGTCAAGACCCCTACTCTCACTTCTACTCACACTCCCCTACTTTTTATTTGATTGAGTAATTCACAACTATTAAAAATTATAGCATGTTTTGGTATTATAATTAAGTATAAACAGTATTTGTAAAATTCTGGAAGGTGAGAAAAATACGTAGAATTAGGCTGGATTCGTTGCTTGTTGAACTTGGATATTTTGAATCAAGAGAAAAAGCAAAACTTGAAATAATGGCAGGTAACGTGTATGTAAATGATCAACTGATTTTAAAACCGTCGAGATTGGTGAACATCGGTTCGAAAATAGAAGTCAGAAAACGTGATGTATATGTCAGCAGAGGTGCTTACAAATTGAAAGGTGCTGTAGAGGACCTTGGGTTAGATGTAAAAGATAAAATCGCGTGTGATATAGGAGCTTCGACTGGCGGATTCACGCAGGTTTTGCTCGAACTTGGAGCAAAAAAAGTTTATGCAGTCGATGTGGGGAGAGGGCAACTTCATTGGAAGCTCAGAAACGATACAAAAGTTGTCGTGATGGAAAAAGTCAACGCAAGATATCTCAAAAAGACAGATTTTCCAGAGGATATACAGGTTATAACCTGCGATGTTTCATTTATATCCATCAGTAAAATCCTTCCATCAATATTCGAAATACTGGTTGAGGGCGGTGAAGGTCTGATACTTGTAAAACCACAGTTTGAAGCACCGAGGGAATACATAAGAAAAGGGCTGATAAGAAATATGAACGTCCATATTGAGGTCTTAAAAAGCCTCGCTACGGAAATAACAAATAACAATTTTTCGATTCTTGGATTGACTTTCTCAAAGATAAAAGGTCAAAAAGGTAACATAGAATACTTTTACAAGATCAAAAAAGAATCGATACCCCAGAACCTCGTTAACGATAAAAACATAGAAGAGATCGTTTCAACTGCCTGGAAGTCTTTAGACCTGAAAGAAGGTGTGAACAAATGAAAAAAACGAAGTATCTGATATTAATTTTTGTAATCCTGTGCGGTGTTGCCATTGCCCAGTCCTATTACATTGGTGTGAGAAATTTCAGAACATCCAAGGCCATACTTGAAAAAAACATAACCTTCAGAGAATTGTTCTACAACCTCGACGAATTCATCGGTGCTTCGTTTGCCACCCTTGTTATGGAAAAAGGCCTTGAAGTAAAGAAACTTGAATTAATTCTGGATGATGATATTGTCCTCTTCACCGAAAAGTTGCCAGAATTTGATTTGAAACAATTTCTCATAAATCCGGCGAATTATATTTTTGGAATCATAGAGGATTCTTCGAAAGCTGATTATCAGTTTACAGTGGTTTTGAAATGTCAAAACCACGATGATGCTCTTTCGCAGCAAAAGCTCCTGAGAAAGCTTCTACAGGGTATCTATTCACCCGTAGTGGTCGATGAATTTGTGATAATATCAAACAGGGATATTGATACAGAAGAAATAGTTAACAATTCACTTTCACTGCTTGATAAACTCGATGACAATGTTTTTGCGTATGGAGAAATGAAATCGAATTCTGAGACAACCTTTCTGTACGGAAAAATCTTGAACGATATACTTGTTTTAAAGGGAGAAAGGCCAACAGCAGAAAACGATGAGTACTTTTCCGAACTTCTTAATCTTCCATTGATGTTCGGTTATTCAGTGTCGATGGATCCAAGAGATTCACAGACACTCAATAAAGAACTTGAGAGATTGAATTTAGAAAAAGATATTCTTGAACTTGTAAAAAGATTTTCAGACCTTATAGGTAGAATATACCTATCTGCTGATATTTCAGAGGAAGGATCAGAGAAAGTTGTGTTCTTACTGAAAGGCGATGGAAACGAGATAATGAAGAAGGTGGAAAAGGGAATACCGGGTTTGACTCTGAACGATAGATACGGTGTGAAAATATACAGTTATATGAACAAATGGGATATAGTCTTTGGAAATTGGTACATGGCAGTCACAAAGAACGTTGATCCGGTGAGTGTGGCCATAAGAGTTGAAACAGGAAATAGATTTGATTCAAACCATGTTTACTACAGTTTCAAAAAACTCGGAGTTGAAACACCCTTCTTCGAGAAAATAATAAATCTGAATGACATTTTCGGAGAGCTTTTGAATCAGGAACTTCAACACATACTTTTCTATCAGAAAGGCATTTATCTGAATAAACTGATAGATATCTTCTTTATAAAATGAGAGGTGTATAAAATGGGAATTTTAGATAAGCTGTTTGATAAAAACAAACGATACTTAAAAAAATATGAAAAACTTGTGAAAGTTATCAATTCGTTTGAAGAACCGTTCTCCAAACTCACAAACGAAGAGTTGAGAGCAAAAACTTCCGAGTTCAAAAATAGGCTGAATGCTGGTGAAACGCTTGATGATATATTGCCAGAGGCCTTTGCTGTTGTTCGTGAAGTTGCCAAAAGAACTTTGGGTATGAGACATTTCGATGTTCAACTCATAGGAGGTATGGTGCTTCACGAAGGCAATGTGGCAGAAATGAAAACAGGTGAAGGTAAAACACTTGTTGCCACTCTCAGCATATACCTGAATGCACTAACAGGCGAAGGTGTTCACCTTGTAACTGTAAACGATTATCTTGCACGCAGAGACGCACTCTGGATGGGACCGATTTATCTGTTTCTTGGTTTGAGAGTTGGAGTAATAAATTCTCTCAACACTTCATATGAAGTTGCCTGGGAGAATGAAGAGCTTTTTAAAAAAGCTATCGAAGAGAACAAGAGTGTATGGCCTAAAAACAAGCTCGCAGATCTCATAGAAGATAATGAAAAGGATCTGGAAGCTGAAGAAATGTTCAAAATTAAACTGGTTGAAGTGAGCAGAAGAGACGCCTATTTTGCTGACGTTACATACGGTACAAACAACGAATTTGGCTTTGATTATCTGAGAGACAATCTGGTTTACGATTTAAAAGATAGGGTACAGCGTGGCCATAATTACGCTATAGTTGACGAAGTCGACAGCATTCTCATAGATGAGGCCAGAACACCACTGATAATATCTGGACCTTCCAAAGATTCTTCAAGACTCTACAAACAATTTGCAGCATACGCAAGAAGAATGATAAAAGATAAAGATTTCGTCATGGATGAGAAGGAGAAGACCATATCTTTAACGGACGAAGGAATAACAAAGGTTGAAAAGCTCCTTGGAATTGATAACCTTTACGATCCTTCCAACATAGATTATCTTTATCACATGCTGAACGCTTTGAAAGCACTCTATTTCTTTAAAAAAGATGTTGACTACATAGTCACACCAGAAGGAGAAGTGGTCATAGTCGATGAATTCACCGGAAGATTACTCCCAGGAAGGCGCTACAGTGAAGGACTTCATCAAGCCATCGAAGCCAAAGAAGGAGTTAAGATAAGAGAAGAGTCAATAACCTACGCAACCATAACTTTTCAGAATTACTTTAGAATGTACAAAAAGCTCGCTGGAATGACAGGTACCGCAAAGACAGAAGAGGAAGAATTTCAGCAAATATATGGCATGGACGTTGTTGTGGTGCCAACGAACAAACCCGTGATACGAATTGATCACAATGATGTTATATACAGAACACAGGAAGAAAAATTCGAAGCAGTCGTTAAGGACATTGAAGAAAGGTACAAAAAAGGTCAACCTGTTCTTGTGGGAACCACATCGATAGAAAAAAGTGAACGTCTGAGTGCAATGCTCAAAAAGAAAGGTATACCTCATGAAGTGTTGAACGCGAAATACCATGAAAAGGAAGCTATGATAATCGCAAAAGCCGGTCAGAAAGGAGCGGTTACAATAGCGACCAACATGGCTGGAAGGGGAACTGACATAAAACTTGGGCCAGGTGTTAAAGAACTTGGTGGATTGTACGTCGTGGGTACGGAAAGGCATGAAAGCAGAAGAATCGATAACCAGCTTCGAGGAAGATCTGGTAGACAAGGTGATCCGGGTGAAACACGCTTTTATCTCTCGCTTGAAGACGACCTTTTAAGACTGTTTGGTGGAGAAAAAATTAAAGGTTTGATGGATACACTCAAAATTGAAAAAGGTCAACCAATAGAACACAGCATACTAACACGTTTGATAGAGAACGCACAGAAAAAGGTTGAAGGTATTCATTTTGCCATAAGAAAAAGATTGTTGGAACTTGATTCAGTTATGGACAAACAAAGGAGTGCGATATATGAGCATAGGAACTGGATTCTCTCTGAAGAAAATATTGAAGAGCACATTCGAGAAATATACGAAGATATCGTGGATAGACGTCTTGAAACGTACTGCCCAGAATCTGGGGAGTGGGATTTCGATGGTTTGAAAAATTCTATGAGCATGTTCCCACAATCTATGTTATCATTACTCGATGGGAAGAGAGAGTTCAAAAGTAGAGAAGAGTTGCGTGAGTATCTTCTGAAGCTTTTGCTGGATGCATACGAAGCTAAAAAAGCTGAAATAGGTGAACAGGAATTTTTGCAGGTTGTTAAATTGCTGGCTTTGAGAATCATAGATGAAAGATGGAGAAAACATCTTGAACAGGTTGAGCACGTGAAAAACTCAGTGGGACTCAGGGCCTATGGTAACAGGGATCCTGTCATGGAATTCAAAAAAGAAACGTATGATCTGTTTCAGGAATTGATAGACAACATATATGACGATATAGGTGCTTTGATTTTGCGACTTGTCAGATTCGACAGAGAGAAAGCTGAAGAAAAAGCAAGGAGCGAGCTCAACTCTTTGAATGTGGTTCATGAAGAATTTCAAACGTTCAACAGACAGGAAAAAAGAAGACTTGAAAGGAAAAAAAGTTTGGGTTCAAAGAGATTCAAAGTGAAGAGGTGATAGATTTGCTCAGTTACGAACAGAAAGTAAAAATAGAAGAGCTCGAAGAAAGATATGAAAAATTGTTGAAACTTGTGAATAAGGACGATTTGAATAAAGAGTTGAAAGAACTCGAAGCTCGAATGGCTGACCCAAATTTCTGGAACGATCCAAAGAATGCGAGTGAAGTTAACAAAAAAGCACAGAGAATCAGAAAGAGATTAGAAGAATTGAACGAAATAGAAAAGATGATAGAAGATCTAAAAGTAGCCGTTGAATTTGCAGATGAAGATCAGGAAATGGTGGAGCACATTGAGACAATCTTACCTGAACTTGAGAAAAAAATAGTTTCGACAGAATTGCTGTTGCTTTTGAATGGAAAATACGACCAGAACAATGCCTATCTTTCCATACATCCTGGAGCCGGCGGAACGGAATCACAGGATTGGGCTCAGATGCTTTTAAGAATGTATCTCAGATGGGCTGAAAAGAAAGGCTTTGATACTGATATTGTTGAGCTGCAACCTGGTGAAGAAGCCGGAATAAAAAGTGCAACAATACATATAAAGGGTGAATATGCCTATGGTTATCTGAAATACGAAAGAGGTGTTCACAGGCTTGTAAGAATATCACCTTTTGATGCTTCAAGAAGAAGGCACACATCTTTTGCTTCTGTAAATGTACTTCCGGAATTTGATGATGATATAGAAATCGAAATAAAACCTGAAGAACTGAGAATAGATACATTCAGAGCATCTGGTCACGGTGGCCAGCATGTTAACAGAACGGATTCAGCTGTTAGGATAACACACCTTCCTACCGGAATAGTTGTAACCTGCCAGAACGAGAGATCCCAGCTTCAAAACAAAGCAACTGC
>JARRBB010000071.1 GCA_029981435.1 Thermotogaceae bacterium
CTTTCATTTCCATTACCTCTTGGAGTGCTTGCAGCGATATTGATCTCTGCACTTTTAAGCCTTGCGCTCGGTGGACCTTCACTGAGGCTTTCAGGTTTCTATCTTGCAATCGTTACCATGGGATTTGTCGTTGCGGTTGAACAATTGCTTGGATATTTTGACAAGCTTACAGGCGGTCACATTGGAATAAGGGGTATTCCATCTTTCGGTAATGATACTTTCAATTATTATGTATCACTTTTCGTTTTCATAACAGGTTTGTACATAGCTCAGAAACTGGTTTCGGGTAGAACAGGAAGGGCGTTCAGAGCTATAAGAGAAAATGAAATCGCTGCTCAAAGTATGGGTGTAAGCGTGACAAAATACAAGATCCTGAATTTTGCGATTGGTTCGATGTTTGCAGGTGTTGCGGGTGCTTTGTATGCACACACTATAGGATACATATCACCTTCTGATTTTGGACTCTCTAAATCTCTTGATTTACTTGCAATGGTAATTATTGGAGGAGCCGGAACTATCGTTGGACCATTACTCGGTGCTTTCATATATACAGTGTTACCTTTCTTTTTCAGCAGAACACAATTCTCACTCTCAATAATTTTCGGTGTCTTACTTATAGTAGTTGTTCTGTTCATGCCGAGAGGATTGGCTTATTATTTTATGATGATTTATTACAGATACTTTGAAAGACCATTGGTATGGTTGATAAGAAAATATGTAAAAATAGAAGGAAAGATCGAAGAGATATCAGTTGGTAAAGTCCATTATGTAGAGAAAGTCAATGAGAATTCATCTTCAAGTCTTGTTTTTGTCCATGGTAACTGGGCTTCCTGGAGATGGTTTAAACCTGTTATGGAACTGTCGTACAAAAAATTCAACATGATTGCCGTTGATTTACCGGGCTTTGGAGCTTCTGACAAACCTAAAAGACCTATATCGATTGAAAACTACGCTAATGAATTAATTGAGTTTCTTAAAAAGATAAGAAAAAACGGTGAAAAGTTTGTTTTGGTTGGTCATTCTCTGGGTGCCGCAGTAATTATAAAAGCTGCGAGTAAAGAATCTGAACTTGTAGAAAGAATTGTTCTTGTGGCTCCATCACCTGTTAAAGGTTACAGAACCCCTGAAGAAAGTTATCCGGTTCTGAAACTGTATCAACACAGTTTCAGCATGATAAAGAAACTGATCGATTCTGTCGTGAGCGATAAAAAACTTTCAAAATCACTTACAATTGATGCGGTCAGGATGGATCCAAGGGGGTTCACGGAAAACCCGAAGGCTCTGACCGAGGATTTGAGTGATGATGCTAAAAACATAAAAATACCTGTTCTTTTGATATATGGTGACAAAGACCCGCTTATAACTTTCAAAGAATTCAGTGAGACTGAAAGTTCTTTCGAGAATTGCAGTAAAGTTGTTTGGAGAGGCCATGGCCATTGTATTCAGATAGAAAATCCAGAGAGATTTTTGAAAGATATTGAGAAATTTTTGGAGGTGAATTGAACATGTTTTATGCAAAAATAATTTCGAGTGGACTTTACAGTCCTGAAAAGATCATGACCAATGAAGAATTTGAGAGATTAACCGGCATGAAAATCGAACCACATTATTCAGAGGTTCTTGGTATCAATCACAGGCACATTTCTGATGAAAAAGAAACACCTGCATTCATGGCAGCAGAGGCAGCAAAAAGGGCGTTGGAAAACGCTGGTATGAAGCCGGAAGATCTGGATTTAATAATCCTTGGAACGGATACTCCCGAAGCCATATCTCCACCCACAGCACCAAAGGTTCAATATTTAATAGGTGCAAATAAAAAGGAAGTTCCGGTGTTCGATGTGAACGCTTCCTGTGCTAACGGAGCACTTTTAATAGATATCGCAGCTAAGTACATTGCCAGTGGTGACTACGAAAACGTTATGGTCATAGGAACTTACGCGATGACAAAATTTCTTTCGTGGAAATATCCATGGGAGGCGCTTTTTTCAGATGGTGCTGGTGCTTTGATATTATCTAAGTCTGACAAACCAGGTTATATTGGCGGTGTGATGAGGGCAGATGGCTCCTGGTGGAACAACTGGGGAATATACATGGGAACGGGTAAAATGAATATCGAAGGAATCGAACGCGGACTTCACAAACTGGATTTAAGAGCTCCTTATCCTGCTACTGTTAACGAAGAGGGATGGCCTATGATGATCGAAAGATTCCTTCAAAAATACAGAATAACCAAGGAAGAAATAGGAATGATATTTTTCACTCAGGTCAGAAAGAAAAGTATAATAAACGTTATGGAAAAACTGGAGCTTCCATTAGAAAAGACCCATATGATAATGGAAAAATATGGTTATACCGGTTCAGCGTGTGTTTATATGGCTTACCATGATGCCTATGAAAACAATATGTTGAAAAACCTGGAAGGTAAGGTTATTCTCTTTATGACCTCAGGTGTAGGATACCAGCAGGTAGTTTCGGGATTCAGATTCTGAAATTCATTGTTCTAAAAGACCATCGAGAAAAATTTTCCAGGATGTATCGCTGTAAAAATCGAGAGTTGACATATCGTTCAGTTTTTTTTGGTATGAATCCAAATCCGTCGGTAGGAATAATCCCAAACCTGTGTTCCAGAAATCTGCCGTGCTGATTTTTTTATAAACAAGAAAATTCCCATAAAAGACATTTAAAATGTCACTTTCGATATCCTGTAATTCCTGATAGACGGTGTTTTCACACAGAGTATTCAGAAAACTCAATGGATCGATTATCTGTTCCTCTGGATAATAGTTGAGTGTTTGATAGTAATATTCAGAAATTATATCCGTTTTCAACTTTTTTTCATTTTCAATCAGCTCTGTCAGTACTTCTGATAGAGCTGATATTTTTTCCACCATACCTGTAGCATGTGAAAGATCATACACTCCAAGGGATAATGATTCGCCTTCATATCCAAGCCAACTGTAAAATTCAAAATAACTGTTAACAATGTCTTCAGCAAGTTCATGAATATTCATATCACTATTTAACCGGGACATAAAAGTGTAATTCCATCCGAAAGCAGGTTCCGTAAACGCAGATGCAACAAAGTATCTTGCGCAGTTTCTAAGTTCGTATGCTATTTCAAATGTTCCCATATAACAGGCATCGAATCCCAGCAATTCAAGTTTTTTATTTTCTCCAGTGTTCACATACTCAATCGCTCTTCTTATCTCTTTTGTGGTTAAGGCATCGAGTTTGGTGAAATCATAACTTACAGCGAGGTCGAATTTCGAATCATCGATCCAACCATTTCCGTGATTCCAGATTACAAGTGCCCCTTTTTCAAAATCGAATGAATAAAACTGTTCGAGAACGTACCTCAAAAACCCTTCATCTCCAGAATTCACGTCATCATTGAAGGTTTGAATTTCTTTGAACTCACCGTTTTCATCGAGAACCATCAAAGAATCTTTTCCATTGATGCTGGAATATTTGTCATGCATCACCATTACAAAAACGTCCGGATTCTGATTCTTCATTTCCTCTAAATCGAGAAATGAATAAGCTTCCAGATCGTTATCAGCAGCCAACCATATCAAAAAGCCCCAGGTGCTTTCTTTTACGTTGACGGAAAATTCACAGGGTGGAGCTGTACTGTTATCGAGATTGATAAGCCTGAATCTATAAATTCCACCTTTTTTTGGAAGAAAAGAAAAAGATACATGTCCATATTCATCTGTTAAAAAAATATCCTTTCCTGTCAGGAAATCCGTTAATACTCTCCAGCCGTTGTAATTTTCATCGAAAAATTCTATTTTCAATTTGACATTCTTGGAATACTGATTTAGAGGATTTATGTACCTTAGATCGACATACGAAACTCTGCCAGAATTACCGGAAAAATCTATTTCCATGATTTTATATCCATCGAATTTGGTGCATGATGTAAAGATAAGGACTATCAATACAAGAAGACTGAAAAATATTATTTTCAGTAGTTTCATGAAGCTCCCCCCATTTATCTTGCTTTGAACATTAATACTATATCACATGAGATTCAAAAATGTTCGTTAGTTACAATAATGAACCCCCCTGAGATTTCAGGGGGGCAAATCAATTTTCGAGATGTACTATTTTTTCAAAAAATCATAAAGGCTTTTAATTTGGAATTCATTATCTTCAAGAAGTAATTTTTTTATCTCGTCGGGTTTCAGGAAGAAGAAGTTATCTTCGAGTTTTTCGTCGTTCTCAGAGAGAATCCTCACACCGAAGGCAGGTTTTTTACAGGTTATAATCAACTCTTCTTTGTTTTTCTCAACTTTCAATTCTGGATCTTGCAGATTCAGATTTCTGAACCTATCAAAAACCATGTAATTCCTATAAATGGATCCGTTTTCAGTAGTTATATATAAATAGGCTACAGTGTTCTTCAAATCATAATCGTGCAGTTTAATTGTATCAATGTTTGTTACTGAATCAGCACCAGTGATTGTTTTGTATTCTTTTTCAAATAGCTTCTCGCCAATAAAACTGTAAAGTTCAAATTTGATATCGATATTCAAGGCTTCTCTTAAATCGTTAACAACTTTTAATTCCAGATCACTGGTAAGTTTATTAAATTTCATAACCGGTAGAACAGGTGAATAGAAGTTTTTGGTGTAATAGTAAAGTGCCTTTGGCCGTTTGAAATAATCTATACACGACCAGCTCACAACAGGCCAGCTGTCGTTCAATTGCCAGTAGAGTGTTCCAGCCGTTAGATATTTTCTTGATCTCCAGTGCTCCACTCCAAGTTTAATAGCTTCGGCCTGATTCAACTGTGAAAGATATACGAATTTTTCAAAGTCTTCTATGGCTCCAAACCTTCCGTTGATGAATCTCATGACCCTTTCTTGACCTTCAATTTGTTTGTTGTGCTTTATCATGACTGGATGGAATATTTCTCTTTCATCTTCATTTGCGAAAAATTCTACAGTTTTCCAGTGTGGTGCACCCTGAAATCCAAACTCGCTTATGAATCTGCCTGTGTCGTGGAGATAGTTTTCATAATCCTGCCACATACTCCACACGTTCCAGACGTGTCGGTCCCCTTCTTTTGGACTGTTTGCAGTTTCACCGCCGTAAGGGCTGGAGACCCAGTACATTCTTGAAGGATCTTCCTGTGCACATATTTTTGGAAAATCAAGCAAATAAAGTCTGTTTCCAAGGTTATAGCCATCCACTTTTCTTGTCATATTTCCCCATTCGTCAAAACCCCAGTTGTTCTCGTTGTTTCCACACCACAAAACGATTGAAGGATGGTGTCTCAGATTTCTAACCATCATTTTAACTTCTTCATTTGCAAGTTTTCTGAACCAGTCAAGATGGTCAGGATATTCGAGACAGGCGAACATGAAGTCCTGCCACACCATTATTCCAAGTTCATCGCATAGTTCATAGAATTTTTCTCTTTCGTAGATACCTCCACCCCAGATTCTTAGCATATTCATATTTGCATCGTATGCCATCTTTATCAGTTTCTCGTAATCTTCATCCTTTAACCAGGTTAAAATGTTATCAGAAGGTATCCAGTTGGCGCCTTTGACAAAAATCTTTTCACCATTGATTTCAAAGATGAAGGTTCTTCCTTCAGCATCTTTTTCCTGAATCACTCTGACCGTTCTCAGACCTATTCTTTTGTCTTCTCTGTACAGTTCTTCGTCGTTTTTGTCTTTGAGTACAAAAGAAAAATCGTAAAGGTATGGAGTACCTAAATCTCTCGGGAACCATAACTTGAGGTTGCTTAATGTAAAGACTCCAGAGAATTTGTACTCATCGTAAAGCTTTGTTACAGGTAATTCGATGATCTTTTCACCATTCACAAAAATATCCACAAATAATTCTTCAGAATCCAGAACCCTGTTGCTAGCAATGAATCCATCTATCTTCACTTTACCGGTTAGATCTTCCAGATAAGCGGTGCTACCGTACAGACGAGCTTTTTTGTATTTTTCAATGTAAACAGATTTCCAAATTCCGGATGTGGCTATCCTTGCTCCCCAATCCCAGCCATATGAATACTGTGCCTTTCTTATGTAGCCTCTTGCACTTTCTTCAGGACCTCCAAGGACACCATAGTTTTTTTCAAGAGCTTTTGGAATGTTTATAGGAGACTTTATAACGACTTTTATTTTGTTTTTGCCGGTATTTACAATATCTTTTATATCAAATCTGTACTGTAGGAACATGTTTTCAGTGCTTCCAATGTGGATATCGTTCAGATAGATATCCGCGAGAGTATCTATGCCTTCAAAGACCAGATCCAGTTCTTCATCTTCGGATAAACTTTCATCAAATTCAAAGGTTCTTTCATACATCCAGTCTTTTGGTTCAAGCTTTATTATGATGTCTTCGTTGAGTCCTTTGTAAGGATGGGGTATCAACGCCAGATCAACCAAATCTTGTTGAACGGTGCCTGGAACACTACCTTCAAATTCAAATTCTCCCTCGTTGTCTCTAACAAACCACTTGCCGTTTAAAAACTTTTTCATTCGAAAACCCCCTTATAGTGCCCATTCCTGATGTAATGTAGGAACATCTTGAATGAGCTTCTTGGTGTACGGATGCTGTGGATTGGTTATTATTTCGTCGGCACTTCCCTGTTCTACTAACTCTCCGTTGTGCATTATCAGGATTCTATCGCTTACATAATAAGCAAGTCCAAGATCGTGGGTTATAAAGACTATGGAAGATTTTTCCTTTTCTCTGAGACTCAAAAGAAGTTCGAGAATTGATGACCTCAAAACAGCATCTATCATAGATGTAGGTTCGTCTGCTATTAAAAGTCTTGGTTCTATTAGAAATATTCTTGCTATCATTATTCTCTGTCTTTGACCACCACTTAATTCAAAGGGATATTTTTCTGCAACCTCTTCATATCTCATATTAACGTATTCGAGTACTTGCCTTATCCTTTTGTCCTTTTCTTCTCTTGAAGGCTGTACATCGAACAGCTTGAATGAATCATCTAAAACTTTTCTGACTGTAAAAAATTGATTGAAAGAAGCAAAAGGATCTTGGAAAATCCCCTGAACCTTTCTCCAGTACTCTTTCTTTCGTCTTCCCTTGAAATTAGAAATATCCTCACCATCTATTTCTATTGTTCCTTCAGATGGTTTTAAAAGATTCAGTATCATCCTTGCAGTGGTAGTCTTTCCGCTACCACTTTCACCAACTATTGAAATAATTTCGTTTTCGTATATATCAAAACTCACGTTTTTGACTGCAACAACACGTTTTTTTCGACTACCAAATACTCTTGTCAGATTTCTTACTTTTAAAAGAACCTTTTTATCCATCCTTTCGACACCCTTTCATTCATACTTTGATGCACCTAACCAGTCTACCTTTCACTTCTCTCATTTCTATAGGTGCTTTTTTACATTCTTCTGTTGCAAGTGGACATCTTTCGGCGAACCTGCAACCCTGTATATCCAGCCGCGGATCTGGGGGTGCGCCTGGAATACTTGGCAATTTTTTACCTTTTATGCCCTTTTCAGGTACTATAATTGAATTCATCAAAGCATTTGAATACGGATGAACTGGATCGAATATAACCTGTTCCATGGTCCCTACTTCAACGAACTCTCCTGCGTACATTACGGCTATCTTGGTTGCAATGTGTCTGAGAATTGGCAACTCATGAGTTATGAATATAACACTTTTGATTATTTTTTCTTCAAAGAGCTGCTTTATCAACTTTATAACTATCTTCTGAGAAGATACATCAAGAGCGGAAGTTGGCTCGTCTGCTATAACGACTTCTGGGTTCATCATTGTCGAAATAACAACTATGGTTCTCTGCTTCATACCACCACTGAGTTCCAGTGCATATGCATCAAGCACTCTACGTGGTAGAGAAAGTGATTCAAAACGTTCAGCCGCTCTTTTTAATATTTCGTCTTCACTGAGTTCTGGCTCATGCTCTTTAACAAGGTCTATTACGAATTTTTTAACTTTCAAAGTTGGATTAAGCGCATTCATTGCACTCTGAGGAATGAATGATAACTTCTTACCAAGAATTTCTCTTCTTAGTTTTGATTGGTTTATATTTGTCAATTCAATACCATCCAATTTCACAGAACCTTTTCCGTATTTCAAAGGTGGTGGAAAAAGACCAGATATGCTTATTCCAAGTGTTGATTTTCCACAGCCTGATTCACCAGCTATTCCGAGTATTTCACCTTCTTTTAAGTCGAACGAGACACCATTCACAGCT
>JARRBB010000017.1 GCA_029981435.1 Thermotogaceae bacterium
TTGAAAATCACCGCGCCACCTTTTACTCCTGCAATACCAATATCTGCATTTTCTGACTCACCAATTCCGTTGACTACACAACCCATGACAGCGATTTTCATTTTTCTCTTTATGTGTAGGGTTTTTTCAAAAACGAGTTCAGCCATTTTTATAACATCTATCTCTGTACGCGAACACGTTGGGCATGAAATTATTTCAACTCCCTCTTCCAGACCGATAGAGCGTAATATCAGTCTTCCAACCATGACTTCTTTTTCAGGATTATCGGATAATGAAACCCTTATCGTATCACCAATACCAGACAAAAGCAGATAACCGATTCCAACAGAAGACTTTACAGTTCCAGACAGACTCGGTCCAGCTTCAGTTATTCCAAGATGCAAAGGGTAATCAACCAACTGACTGATCAACTGATTGGCCTTTATCGTTGTTAAAACATCCGAAGACTTTAAAGCGATTACGATGCCTTCAAAACCTACCGATTCGAGGATTCTTACTTCTTCAAGTGCGCTCTCTACAAGTGCTTTTGCAAAATCACCATTGTACTTTTTCAAATACTCCTTCTTCAAAGAACCACTGTTGGCTCCAACTCTTATCGCAACACCATGTTCTTTTGCGGCTTTTGCAATCTCTTCAACCTTCCATTTAGAACCTATGTTACCTGGATTTATCCTGACCTTATCAGCACCGGCTTTTATACTCTCTATCGCTATTTTGTAGTCGAAATGAACATCAGCAACTATTGGTATTGTTGTTTCTTTCTTTACCATTCTCAAAGTTTCCACACATTCCATATCCGGTATGGATATCCTGACTATGTCAGCCGAAACTTTCTCCAGTCTCTTAACCTGTTCGACCGTTTCTTTTATGTTGTGTGAATCCGTTTTAGTCATGGTTTGAACGGTGATCGGCCAGTCCCCACCGATGTATATGTTTCCAACTCTTATTTTCTTAGTCTTTTTCACTAACCTATCAACCTCACTATATCAACGTAAGTTATGTAAACCATCAAAGCCATTAAGAGCATGAATCCAACGAAATGAATGTAAGATTCTATGGATGGATCAAGCTTCTTTCTCGTTATCATTTCAAGCAGTGCGAAAACTATTCTTCCACCATCGAGAGCAGGCAACGGTATAAGGTTTATCATTCCAAGGTTCAGAGTGATTATAACCGTGAGGAATAAAATCGGTTCGAAACCAAGTTTAGAAACATTTCCAACAAAGGCAACCACACCGATAGGACCAGAAAGAGAGTTCAATCCAAGTCTTCCTGTAAAAAGCATGGCAAGTATTTCACCCATTTGAACGATTATCCTGTTGGTTCTTATTATTCCATCTCTAATAACTTCGAAGATTCCTTCTCTCATAGCTTTTACGGGACTTTTAAACATTATTTTATTTTCAAAAATATCTAAAAGTTCATCTCTCTTAAAACTCAGGTTTATTAAATTCCCGTCTCTCTCAACCACAACATTTACTAATTCGCCAAATTCAGAATGAATATGATAGAAGACTTCATCGCCACTTATATGTATTAAAAGTGGTTTCTTCGAGTTACTATCGAGTAATCCAAGTATTCTTGAAAAATCAACACCATCATTTATCTTATATCCATTTACAGATAAGATGACATCACCTGTCTTGAACTCTCCAAAACCTTTCTGAACAATCGGAGAAATACTAGAAAAATAAATCCCGACCGTTTTTCGTGGAGGAATGTATATGGCACTTAAAAGCTTGCCTTCAACAGTTCCGTTCAAAAGTTCCAGCTTTACATATTGACCTTTCAAATCTGGTAATTGTTTGAAAAGTTCCACAGAAGGCTTAACATTATTTATGGTTTTCACTTTTCCCTGAATTTCACCAGATAGAGCCTCAACATCCAGTACAATTTCTACCTCATCAGGCGTCTGCTCTGGAGAAACTGATATCAAAAGCTTTCTGCTGTTTCTCAGTACCTCTATTTCTAAAACATCATAGGTGTTAACAGCTTTAGAAAATTCATTAGAATCAAACACTCTTTTTCCATTTACAGAATATATTATGTCTCCTTTTTCGATTTCTGCTCTCTGTGCGGGACTGTTTTCAACAACCCTTTCCACTTTAACAGGATAAACTCCCCATATACCAAACGTGAGTATCATGATGAAGTATCCAGTTAGTATTGATGCAAGAGGACCTGCCAGACTTATCATCAATCTTTGCCAGGCTGGTTTTTCGTAAAGAAGTTTATCCTTTTCAACACTCGTATCTTCAATACCTGAAACATCTTCACCTGCAAGTCTCACATATCCACCTATAGGGAAGATATTTATTCTGTAATCTATCCCTTTTCTTTTTACAGAGAATATTTTCGGGCCCATACCAATAGCAAATTCAAGTATCTGAACTCCAAAAATCTTCGCGGCGATAAAATGTCCGAGCTCATGAACCATTATCAAAGCTGTTAAGATTAAAAGTGCGTATATTATGCCCATTTTTCCACCTCTTCCTCTGCCATCTTTCGAGCTTGCAGATCTATCGATACAACTTCTTCAGGAGTTTCAGGTTCGAAATGGTCAAACCTTTCTATTGTTTTACTTATCAATTTGAATATATCGGTGAACTTTATTTTACCATCAAGGAATTTCTGAACGGCAACTTCATCTGATGCATTGTAAACAATCCAGCCAGATGAAGGCATTTTGAAAAGATCATAAACCATGAAAAATGCAGGATACCTTTCGGGTGAAGGTTCTTCTAAGTGTAGTTTTTCCAGCAACTTAAAATCAATGTGCAAATCAGCATCGAATTTCATTCTGTTTGGAAAGAAGATAGAATAAGATATCGGAATCCGCATATCAGGATATCCCACATGAAGTTTGATACTGCCATCCACAAACTCGACCATGGAATGTATCAAACCTTCTCTATGGATCATCGCGGTTATTTTATCAATCTCAACATCAAATAGGTGATGAGCTTCGATGACTTCGAAAGCCTTGTTAACCATAGTTGCAGAATCGACTGTTATCCTTCTTCCCATGTTCCACACGGGATGTTTTAAAACATCTTTTGCACTCACACTATCGAACTTTTCAAGTGGATAATCTCGTAACGCACCACCTGAAGCCGTTAAAATGATTTTATTAACAGACCCAACGTTTTCGTTCAATAGAAGTTGAAACAGAGCACTGTGTTCACTATCAATTGGTAACAGCTCGATACCACGTTCTTTCAATTCCTGTTTCACAAACTTTCCACCTATTACCAGTGCTTCCTTAGTTGCGAGACATACTCTCCTTGTGGTGTTTTTTATAGATTCCAGGGCTATTTTAAAACCAGCTGCACCTGAAACAGCAACTATGGTCAAATCTGGTTTTAACTTTTCAAGTGCCTCCACAAGACCTTCAAAACCAGAATAAAGTTCCACGTTTTCCTTTAATGGTAGATGCTCGTCCATAAGGCACAATGTTGCATTGGGACAGATAGCTGATATCCTATTCAAAGCATCAAGATTTCTATATGCAGATAGAAGTACTACTTTGTCCAGCATTTGATTTTTTTTCAGAACATCCAGAGTCTGCGTTCCTATTGAACCTGTTGCACCAAGTAGTGCTATTTTGTTCCACATTACTGTTATCCCCTTCCAAACCACTTATCAAGATCTTTCTCTGATATTTCTATCATCAATGGCCTGCCGTGTGGGCATGTTAACAATTTACGGCTTAAAACATTTTTTATCAATTCATCGATATCATCCAACTGTAATTTATCTGACGTTTTCACCGCAGCAGAACATGCTAATTTTGCATACACAGAATCCAGTATTTTGTTCTCATCAACAAATTCTGCTATGCGAAGCTCTGAGATGATTTCTCTGAGGGTCTCTTCGAGTTTTGAAATGTCTAAAATCACCGGTAGAGTTCTTATAATTGCCTTCTCCTCTTGTAGATCTATTTCAAAGCCAAGCTTATTCAAAAAATCCAGTTTTTCACGCAGTATATCGAGTCTTAAACGATCGAGCTTTAACTCCACAGGGAAAGCAAGAGTCTGTGGCTTTAAAAACTCGTCACTTTTACTTTTTAGCTCTTCGTAAATTATTCGTTCATGGGCAGCATGTTGGTCTATGAATACGAGTTTATCTTCGTACTGACAGATTATATATCGTTCTCCAAAGACACCTATAACTTTAAATTTCTTCGGATATTCGATTTCTTCTACTTGTTCCTTCTTCTCGAAATTATCTGGAAAGGTTTCTGAAACCTTTGATAAATCTCTGAAAATGTTCTTTTGATAACTAATAGCATCTTTAGAGTCTTCGAATAGAAATCCTTTTTTTGAACTTTCGTGAATTCTTGTTCTGCTACCTTCAACAATTTTGTTTGAAGAAGGTCTCGAAGAAACAATTCGATGAGTTATATTGGATTCAAATGCATTTCTAACAGTTTTAACCAGTAACTCGTGCAATCTCTGATATTTAGAGAACTTCACTTCGAGTTTCTGCGGATGAACATTAACATCGATGTTTTCAGGAGGTACTTCAAGAAAGATAACAGAATAAGGGTAAAGAGACGTTTTTGCGCCAACGGCTGTTTCAAGAGTTTTATAAAGCTGTGAAACCCTGACGTATCTCCCGTTTACAAAAAAGATCTGTCCAGTACGGTTTTTAAGACCTATTCCAGGGCGTGAAAGGTATCCGTAAATTTTTACCCCGTTTTCCTGTGCTTCCACTTTAACAAGCTGATTCGCTTCGAGCTCAGGAAAAACCATTAAAATTCTTTCAAGCAGATCTGAGGCTGGCACAGCGTTGTAGATTTGTTCACCATCTCTCACAAAAATCAGATGAATTGGTAGAAGAGACAGCAAAAATTTTTGAAAAAGCTCCGTTATCATTCGTCCTTCGATGTTTGCAGAACTCAAAAATTTTCTACGAGCTGGTATATTAAAGAATAGATTTTTAACCCTCACCGTTGTTCCCGTGTTGCAAGCAATCTCTCCAATCTTCTGAATTTCGCCACCTTTTACAATTAATTCTGTTCCCAACGTTTGAGATGAAGTTTTACTTATTATAGTCGTTTCAGATACGTTCACTATTGAAGCCAGTGCCTCTCCTCTGAATCCGTATGTCGATAGAGAATAGAGATCTTTTATATCTCTTATCTTACTTGTAGTATGCGGCTTTATGGCAAGTATTATTTCTTCTTTTTCCATGCCAGAACCATCATCAACAACCTCTATCAGAGATTTTCCACCATTCTCTATACGTAGCAAAATAGTTTCAGCACCCGCATCAACTGAATTTTCGACCAATTCTTTTACCACAGAAACCGGTCTTGTAACGACCTCACCGGCCGCTATTCTTTTCACAACATCCTCTGGCAATTCAATAATTCTCATAATCAACACAACCTTTTTGATTTTTCTATCAATGATATTCTATCATCAGATTTTTGCAAGAGCCCGTTTCACGTCCTCAATGAGATCTTCTATATCTTCTATTCCAACGGAAATTCTCAAAGAACCTTTCGATATTCCCGCTTTTTCAAGTTCTTCATCACTCAGTCCTGCGTGTGTCGTTAAAACCGGCGATGTTATGAGTGATTCCACTCCTGCAAGGCTTGTCGCTTCGATTATTATTTTCAAATTTCTCATGAACTCAATCGCCTTCTCAAAAGATTCAAGTTCTATGTACATAACTCCACCAAAACCGGGGCAACTTTTGAAGCAGTCCGGTATTTTCTTGTACAGTGTAGGGTAATTCACTTTCTTTACCTTTGGATGATCGTTAAGAAACTCTGCAAGAATTTTAGCGTTTTGATTTTGTCTTTTAACCCTTAATCCAAGAGTTTTTAAACTTCGTATCGTTAAAAAAGAGTCAAACGGTGAAGGATTCGATCCTATGGTGCTTCTCTCTTCCAAAAGCTTCTGAATTATTTCAAGATCTCTGGAAACTACAACCCCTCCGACCAGATCCGAATGACCTCCAATGTACTTGGTGGTGCTATGAAGGGCTACATCTATTTCAAATTCCAAAGGCCTAAAATTATATGGGCTCATAAAGGTGTTGTCAACAACTGAAATAATTCCATTCTTTCTGGCAACCTCTGAAACTTTTTGAATATCAACCAGCTTTATCAAAGGATTTGTAAGGGTTTCAACGTATATCATCTTCGTTCTTCTGGTAATATAGTCTTCAAGATTCTCTAAATCGTTAACCGATATGAGAACAGGTTTGATCCTCAATCTTTCAAACTTACTCTTCATCAACTTGTAGGTCCCACCGTACATTTCCTTCAGCATTATCACCTCATCATCTTCTTCCAAAAAGGTGTTAAAAATTGCCGAAATTGCCCCCATTCCCGAAGAGAACATCACAGCATCAGAGCCGTTACAGATATCTGCTATTTTCTTTTCTGCAACTCTTGTTGTAGGATTATTTATTCGAGTATAAAAAAAAGTTTCTCTACCGTTCAGATCGGAATACTTTTCATCGTTCATTCTGAAAGTTGAAGTTTGAAATATTGGAAAAGTAACAGTATCAAGAAGATTGTAATCGCGTTCACCACTTTGAACAGCTTTAGTGTTGAAGCCTTTGTAAATCAATTTGGACACCCCCAAATTTTTAATGTTATAATACAAATTACTCAATTAGCTTTTAAAGGGAGCTGAAAGATTTGAAGAAAACACTATGTTTATTATTGATTCTAATAATTCAAATATCAATTTTTTCCGCTGAAAAGATTTTGAATCCGATTTTCTCAAAAGATGCCGGCTTTTACGACGAACCATTTTATCTGGAAATAACTTCGAACGCTTCAGGTGCCAGAATATATTATACTCTCGATGGTTCTGAACCATCGCCAGAAAATAAATCGGCATTTTTATACGAAAAGCCAATCTACATCTACGATAGAACTGCTGAAAAAAATATTGAATACATAAAAACATCACCGCATTGGTCAGAACCACGCGTACCTGTTTTCAAGGCACAGTCGTTAGAGCCAGAGTTTATTGGAACAATCTGGAAAGTGAAGTAATCACCAAATCATATTTTGTCGGTCGGAAATATGATTTACCCGTTATATCGATTGTAACAGATCCGAACCTTCTGTTCGATGAAAAATCAGGTATCTACGTTCCTGGAGTTGATTATCAGGAAGGCAATGACTGGACTGGAAACTACTACAGACGTGGAAGAAAAAATGAAATAAAAGTCCATTTCGAATTCTTTGAAAATGGAAAGTTAAAATACAGTGACTATCTGGGAATGAGGATAAACGGTAACTTTTCCAGACAATATCCCATGAAATCACTGAAATTATACGCAAGAAGCGAATATGGTAGAAAAAAGATAGAATATCCTCTTTTCCCGAATCTGAGAGATTCAACTGGAGAACCCATAAAAGAGTTCGATACCATTCTTTTGAGAAATGGCGGAAACGAATTTGGTAAAATCTTCTTTAAAGACGCTTATATTCAAAAACTTCTTTCAAAAATGGGATTTGAAACTCAGGCCTTCAGACCTGCGATACATTTTATAAACGGTGTTTACTGGGGGATAATAAACATAAGGGAAAGATACGATACTGAATACTTTAAAAATCATTATTTCACAGATGATGTGACCATAGTGGAAGTGACATCCGAATTCAAAGAACACTATATTTTGGACGAAGGAAAAAACAAGTATCTGCAAGATTTCATTAATTTAAGAAATTTCATAGTTGAGAATGATATGAGTAACAATAAAAGCTACGAGTACGTGAAATCAAAACTCGATGTACAGAATTATATAAATTTTCACATCTCTGAGATGTTCATAGACAATCGAGATTGGCCCTCAAACAACATGAAGTTCTGGCGAAAAAACAAAAATACCTTTGATGTGAAAGGTCACGATGGAAAATGGCGCTTGATTATGTACGACACGGACAACGCGCTTTATCTGCGCGATTACAATATGTTCGTTCATGCGATAGATGGAGATGAAAAAGTTACCCATCCCAATCCTGTGTGGTCAACCATGATGACAAAAAAGCTCCTTGAAAACGTTGAATTCAGAAATCAGTTCCTGAACACCTACATGGATCATTTGAATACAACATTCCGCTACGAAAACACCTCAAAATTATTCTTAGAAGTAGCTCAGCTGTATGAAGATTATCTACAGGAGCACTTGGAGAGATGGAATTTGAAAGATATCAGAGAATACTACAGTTATCTCCTGCGTGTGCTAAAAGAAAGACCGATTTATGTAAAAAAACAAATGGAAGAGTATTTTGGTGTCAAAATACTCAAAATGCATCTTGCCGATTTTGAAAATGGAAAAGTGAAGATAAATACGGTCGAGTTTTCAAAGGGACAGGACATTGAATATATAAAAGATATTCCCATAACTTTGATAGCAATAGCTCAGCACGATTCCGAGTTCAAATACTGGGAGATAAATGGTGAAAAGAAATTAGAAGCCGTTATAAGAATATTACCAGAGGAAAATCTCACCATAAAGCCTGTTTTTGAGAAGAAAAAATGAGAGTAAGAAAATATTACAGATACGAATTGAAATATCTTATCAATTATCATGATTACATCATTCTTAAAAACAGGTTGAGAAACTACATGTCCTTGGATCCAAATGCTGTTGAAAAAGGGTTTTATCACGTGAGAAGTATTTACTTTGATGATTATTTGAATACTTCTTACTATGATAAAATAAACGGAGTTTTGAACAGATTCAAATATCGATTGAGAATATACGATTTCAAAGACAATCCCATAAAACTTGAGAAAAAGATAAAAAAAGGAAATTTTTCCACAAAGATAGATTTCAATATATCTAAAGAGGAATATCATTTGTTAGGTAAAAAACCCGATTTTTTGCTTGAGTATCACAACGAAATACTGAATGAAGTGTACCTTCTGTTGAAATACAAAGGACTTAGACCGGTTATACTGATAGATTACTTGAGAGAACCTTATTACTACAGGTATGGAAAGGTGAGAATCACCTTTGATTTCGAACTTCATGCTTCGAATTTAGTTGACGATATTTTCGATAAAAACATAAATTTAGTGAATGTCCTTGAAAAAAATAAAATCATAATGGAAGTGAAGTATGAAAAATTCATCCCGACTGTTATAAAGAACATCTTACAGAATTCAAGGATAAATATAGCGATCTCGAAGTATGTTCTATGTAGAAGTATATTTATGTGAGGTGAACCCATGAACAACACAAACAATATTTTACAAGAATTTTTAAATCTTCTCAAAGAACAGTTAACTTTGATGAGTATCCCGGTTGAAAGCATAATATTCTCGCTTTTAATTTCATTTGTTGAAGGACTTGTTATTTACATAGTCTACAAAAAAACCTATCAGGGTGTGATTTACGTTAAATCCTTCAACGTTTCACTGGTGGTTTTGACCATGATAACTTCCATGATTATATCTGCAATAAGCTCCAATCTTGTTCTATCCTTTGGCATGGTTGGTGCTTTAAGCATAATAAGGTTTAGAACAGCGATAAAAGATCCGTTGGATACGGTGTTTATGTTCTGGGCAATATCGACAGGTCTTGTCAACGGTGGTGGTTTTTACACTCTCGGTATTTTGGGTACACTCATCATCTCAATAGTATTGATCCTCATGATGAGAATTCACAAATTTTCAACGCCGTATCTGTTGATAGTAAGCTACAGAGATATAGAATCAGAAGATAGAATAAATGAATTCATGAAAAAACATTTTAAGAAATACAGAGTAAGATCTAAGATATTCAACGAGAGAAATGAGATAACTTACGAAATAAGACTTACAGATGTAAAAGTAATAAACGAACTGAAGAAAATCGAAGGAATCGAAAATGTAACACTCATATCTTACAGTGGTGATTACGTGGAAACCATCTAAATTTCTATCTGTACTTTCAAAAATCCTGATTATCTCCAATTATTGTTCAAATTAGCTGATTACGTTTGATTATGTTATAATACCTCTTGAAAAGAGGTGAATATTCATGTTTGTACGAAGTATGACCGGATATTCAATTTTAAATGAGAATATAGATGAGTTTGAGTACAGTATAGAAGTGAAGTCACTGAATTCAAGATATCTACAGATAAATGTTTCTTTGCCAAAGTATCTATCTATTTTGGAGATATACATCTCAAACATAATAAAAAAGCGAATAAACCGCGGTAAAATCCACATAAATCTTGGTGTAAAAATCCCAAAAGATTTTTCGCTTTTAAAACTTGATCGTGGAATGGTTGAAAATTATCTCGAGGTTCTAAAAGAACTCTCGGAAATTGTCAACTGTGATCAAAATCTTACTATTCAGGATTTGCTAACCTTAAAAAACGAAATCTTCACTTTCAACGTCACTGAAGAACTCCTTGATAAGATAAAAGAACATTTGAATATTCTCTTAAACAAGTCTATAGACAGTTTAGACAAGACCCGAATAGATGAAGGAATGAAATTGAAAGAAGATATTTTGAAACATTTGATTGACCTTGAAAACACTGTTTCTCTTATAGAAAGTCTCACTAAAAACCACAAAGAGTATTACAGAGAAAAATTGCAAAACAATCTGAAAGAACTTGGAGTTCTGGAAAAAATCGACCAGGATAGGCTCGAGCAAGAAATCGCATTGATAGCAGAAAGAGCCGATATTTCCGAAGAAATATCAAGATTGAAAATCCATATTGGAAAATTCAAAAATCTTCTGGATGGAGGAGGAACCATAGGGAATCTACTGGATTTTCTTTCTCAAGAGATCCTCAGGGAACTTAACACAATTGCTTCGAAATCGAAGCTATCGCAGATATCTGTTTTTGCAGTAGAAGGAAAAAACCTTTTGAACAAAATAAGGGAACAAGTCCAAAATATAGAATAAGATTTAAAATCTGGGGGTGTTTTCTTTATGTATGGATTAATAAACATCGGTTTTGGAAACATCATCGTGGGTGATAGGATCGTCGCCATCGTTAATCCAGAATCAGCTCCTATGAAGCGATTGAAAGATCAGGCAAAGGACGATGGAAAATTAATTGATGCGACTTATGGTAGAAAAACAAGGGCTATAATAATAACCGACAGCAATCATATAATTCTGAGTGCCATACAGCCCGAGACAATAGCGGCAAGATTTAAACAATCTTTTCATGAATTCAATAAAATTCTAAAGAACGATTTCAACGTAGAGGATATAATAGGAGAAAAATAAAAAATTCAGAAAAAAATGAATCGATAGGTGAAAAGCATGGGGATATTTTACGTAATAAGTGGACCTTCCGGTGCTGGGAAAACAACGATACTGAAAAGAATACTGGAAAGTGTGGAAAATTTGACTTTTTCAGTTTCTTATACTACACGTCCCAAACGCCCGAACGAAGTAGAAGGTGTGGATTATTTTTTTGTGAGCGAAGATGAATTCAAAGCACTTGCTAAAAAGGGTGAGTTCGTAGAATGGGCACTTGTTCATGGTTATTATTACGGTACTTCAAAAAAATTCATAGAGGAAAAATTATCAAACGGGTTTGATATAGTACTCGATATAGATGTTCAGGGTGCTTTGAATATCATGCAAAAATACAACAACGCTGTCTTTGTGTTTCTGGCACCACCAAGTTTTGAATCTCTTAAAGAGAGGCTTAGAAAAAGAAAAACAGAAAGTGAAAAAGATTTTCTAAAACGTGTGGAGGATGCCAAATGGGAATTATCCAAAATTCCCTTGTTTGATTACCTTGTGATAAATGATTCAGTGGAAGTTGCTGTTAAGAATATAGAATCAATAATACGTGCGGAAAGATTAAAAATTGAAAGGTTTAAAACAGATGGAGGTGAATATATATGAAAAGAAAAAGTGGAGTGGTTTTCAACTACGATGAACTGTTGGAAAAAATACCTTACAAATATGCCATTCCCGTTGCGGCAGCAAGAAGGGCAGAAGCTCTTAAAGAATTTGCAAAGCCTCTCGTCAACATCAGGACTCCAAATTTTGTAACCATCGCTTTAAAAGAATTAGAACAAAGAAAAATAAAAATAAAGAACGAAGACGTCCTGAAGGTATTAAAAGCAGAGGTAAAGTAATATGAAGAAAGTTCTCCCCTGGGAAACTTTCAAAAACATTTTAAAAGATAAAAATATTCTGATAGGTGTGACTGGTGGAATTGCAATATACAAGGTTCTCTCACTTGTCAGTTCACTTGTAAAAGAAGGAGCAAATTTAAAAATAATAATGACACCAGATTCGCAGAAATTTGTGAGTAAGATGACCTTCACTTCTGTTGGAAATTGCGAGGTATTCACAGATCCTTTTGAGTTCGAAGCTTCGATCCCTCATACGACACTCTCAAGCTGGGCAGATGTCTTGGTGATCGCTCCTGCAACTGCAAACACCATTGCTAAAATTGCCAATGGTTTTGCAGACAATCTTCTAACAATGACAGTACTGGCGTTTCAAAAGAAAAAGATTCTCGTCCCAGCTATGAACACAAGGATGTACGAAAATCCCGCTACTCTTGAAAACATTGAGAAATTAAGAAAACTCGGTTGGATAATTTTAGAGCCTGAAGAAGGAAGACTTGCTTGTGGGGACATTGGAAAAGGACGATATCCTGAAAATGAAAAGGTATTAGAAGTTATTAAAGATTGCTTCATAGAAAGAGAAAAAGTTGATAACCTTCCTGCAATTGTAACTGCTGGTCCCACTTTGGAGTGGATAGATACGGTAAGATATATCTCAAATCCTTCAAGCGGAAAAATGGGATTCGCAATTGCAAAAGAACTTGCCAAAAGAGGCTTCGAAGTTTCATTGATAAGCGGCCCAACTCATCTTACACCTTATGAGAACCTTAAAGAATTTGTTTCCATTGAAACAGCAGACGAAATGTACAGGGAAGTCTTAAAGAGGTTTGAAAAAACCAGTCTTCTGGTTATGACAGCAGCAGTTGCAGATTTCAAACCTGCTGTCAGACAAACCCACAAGCTTAAAAAAGAAAATCTTGAAGAATTGAGTATAAAGTTGGTAAAAAATCCAGATATACTTAAAGAAATTTCAAAAATAAAAAAAGAACAGATTGTGGTTGGGTTTGCAGCTGAAAGTGAAGATTTGCTCAAAAATGCTAAGAAAAAGCTTGAAGAAAAAAAGCTTGATTTGATAGTTGCTAACGATATAAGCAGAAAAGACATTGGCTTCTCAAGTGATTATAATGAAGTAAAATTTATCTACTCTAACGGGAAGGTTGAAGAAATTGAAAGATCGAGTAAGGAATACATTGCTTATGTTATTGGCAATAAGCTCGTTGATATATTCAATGCCAAGCTTTGAATCTTCTGAACCTGTGGTTTACGTTTTCACATTCAAAGATCAACTTAGAATAGAGTTTGAAACTTCGCAAAATCTTGAATCTCCTCCCATATTAAATTTAAGAATAGGCTTTTTAAGCTTGCCAGTTGAATTTTTGAAGGGCGAAAAAAACACCTGGGTTTATTCTGCAAAAATTCCTCAAAATTTTAAAGATCTGGAATCTTATCCATATATGAATCTCAGGACTATTTTCTGGAATGAAAATGGTGATCTGGAAACGAAAAACTTTAAAGTTCAAAGTCCTTTTTACAGGGATCTAAAAATAGAGTTCGAGGCAGATACTTTTTTTGATATAAATGGTCCTTTTTTGAAAATCTATGTGAAAAAGCCCATATACTTTGAGATTCAAAAACTTTCACTCATTAATTCTTCAACTCTTGAACTCGAATTTGAAAACACGGGAAAAGAAATTGTTGCTTCAATTCCAAAAAATCTTGAGGAAGAAACATACATTTTAAGACTTGAATTGAAAGATTCGAACAATGTAGGGAATACGATCAGGCTTGAAAAAAGAATGTTTTACTATGCAGGCGTTTTGATACCACTTGATGACACAGCGCCGAAAATTATCGATAGGATTATATTGACTGAATATACCGTTAATAAAGGTGATACGATTTCTTACATTGCTCAGAAATATGGTGTTTCTCCTGTGAGCATTATGGTAATCAACAACATAAGCGATCCTCGAAAACTCTTAGCTGGCCAAACCATAAAGATTGGAAATATAGTTTTTGAACCTTCAAAGATCAAGATAGTCGTGGATCTTTTTCATTCGAAAATGTACGTGTATTACAAAAATCATTTGCTCAAAAAGCTGCCGGTAGCTGTGGGTCGTGCCGATGCTACTCCTCCAGGTAAATACGTGGTTATGGAAAAAAGAAAAGATCCTGCTCTGTACTGGAATGGTGAAATAATACCACCGGGTTCACTCGTAAATGGCCTTGGAACAAGGTGGATAGGTCTGTCGGATCCGCAGTATGGGATACACGGAACAACCAAACCATGGGAAATAGGTAGAAGAATTTCTCATGGATGCATAAGACTCAAAAACGAAGATGTAGAAAAACTCTTTGAATTTGTTCCAATGGGAACAGAAGTTTTAGTCGTTGAAAGTATCGATTCGGTACCTGAATTCCTTCCAAATATCAACATGATGGCGAAAGGGGAATAGAGAAATGAGTGAAAAAATCGTGAGCAGAATATACACACCAGCAGGTGATCTGACAATCGAATGCGACAAAACAGGAAAAAAGGTTTTCAAAATAGAGTTTGGAACTGAAAAGTCAGAAAAACTGATGTGTGAAAAGCCTGAACTTGAAATTTCAAAACAGCTCTGTGAGTATTTCGAAGGCAGGAGAAAAAAATTCGAGATAGAATTTGAACTCGAAGGTACTGAATTTCAGAAAAAAGTTTTAAAAGAGCTGTTAAAAATACCTTATGGCGTCACAATAACTTACAAAGAACTTGCCGAAAGAGTGGGCAATTCTAACTCTTCAAGGGCAGTTGGAAACGTTATGGCTAAAAATCGAATACCAATAATCATCCCCTGCCACAGGGTTGTTTCTAAAAAAGGTCTTGGTGGTTTTGGTGGAGGACTTGTCTGGAAAAAGTTTCTTCTCGAACTTGAAAGGAGAAATAACAGGTGAATCTGAGAGAAGAATCCCTAAAAAAACACAGAGAATGGCAGGGAAAGATAGAGATAAAATCGAAAGTCAAAATTACCACATCCAAGGATCTTTCTATCGCCTATACGCCTGGAGTTGCAGAACCATGCAAAGAAATAGCTCGTAATGAAGAAAAGATTTACGAATATACTATGAAATCAAACACGGTTGCCGTTGTAACCGATGGAAGTGCTGTACTCGGTTTGGGTGATATTGGTCCCAAAGCAGCTTTACCTGTCATGGAAGGAAAAGCTCTTCTGTTCAAAGAATTTGCCGATATAAACGCTTTTCCAGTGTGCCTTGATACAAAGGACCCCGAAAAAATAATAGAAACCGTTAAAATCATAGCTCCTGCCTTCGGCGGGATAAATCTGGAAGACATAGCTGCCCCTAAATGTTTTCTAATAGAAGAAAGACTCAAGAAGGAACTTGACATTCCGGTTTTTCACGATGATCAGCACGGAACAGCAATAGTTGTACTGGCAGGCCTTATAAATTCTCTTAAAATCGTCGGAAAGGATCCACAAAAAATCAAAGTCGTCATAAATGGTGCAGGTGCAGCTGGAATAGCGATTGCAAAGTTGCTTTTGAAATTTGGAATCGAGAACATAACGTTGTGTGATAAAAATGGTATCCTTCATGAAGACGAAAACTGGTTGAACTTTGCACAGAAAGAAATATCCAAAAAAACCAACCCTGAAAATTTGAGAGGAGATTTAAAAAAGGCAATCAAAGGTGCAGATGTGTTCATAGGTGTTTCTGCAGGGAACGTTGTTTCCACTGATATGATAAAGTCTATGAACACTGATCCGGTAGTTTTTGCGATGGCGAATCCGATACCTGAGATAATGCCAGATCTTGCTAAAGAAGCAGGCGCAAAGATAGTTGGAACAGGTAGATCAGATTTTCCAAATCAGATAAACAACGTTCTCGCATTCCCTGGAATATTCAAGGGAGCACTGAAATGCCGAAAACAAATAACAGACAAAATGAAAATCGCTGCAGCGTATGCAATCGCAGAAATCGTTTCTGAGAAAGAATTATCGACTGACAAAATTCTTCCAAAGCCATTTGAAGCAGGAATTGCAGATAAAGTTGCTGAAGCTGTTATTAAAGTTTCAGAACAGGAGTGATAGAAATTGAATTTCGTTTTTGATCTTGGTGGAGTACTGATAAGTTACGAACCAAAAAAATACGTGGAAAAACTTTTGGATAATGATACTGAAATGATCTACAGACTCATTTTTGAAAGTCCTGAATGGATTGAGCTCGACAGGGGAACTATTTCTGAGGATCGAGCAATCGAAATATGGTGTAAACGTAAACCTGAATACTCCGAATATATAAGATTAGTTATGAAAAACTGGATAGAAATGCTCGTACCGGTGGACGAGAACGTCTTATTTTTGAAATTTTTGAAAAAAAAAGGACACAGGCTTTACGTTTTGTCGAATTTCCATAAAAAGGCCTTCGAAATTCTTTATGAAAAATACGATTTCTTTAGTCTGTTCGATGGTTTGGTGATTTCTTACAGAGAAAAAACTGTAAAGCCAGAAGAGAAAATATACAGAATATTGCTTGAAAGGTTTGGATTAATTCCATCCGAAACAGTTTTTATAGATGATAGCCCAAAAAATATTGAAGCTGCACAAAAAATCGGATTGAATACTTTCTTATACAGAAACCATCTGGAACTTAAAAAATTTTTGAACAAATTCTTAGGGGGTGCCATAGTTGAGGCTTGAAGATTATTTCAAAGTCGGAACACCAGCGGTTGTTATCGCAAGCGGTCAGATTGGAATAAGTCATGGGAAAACAGCTTACGGCATTTTGAGACACAGCAGGGTCTTGAAACCTGTATGCATACTCGATGAATACCGTGAAGGTGATGATATAAGGAAGGTTTTACCGGATCTGAAGTATTCTGTTCCGATCGTTTCGAACATTGAGAAATCAAAAAAGATGGGGGCAGAAGTAGCAATAGTTGCAGTCGCAAGTGTTGGAGGAGTTTTACCAAAAGATGTTAGAAGGCATATAGTTGATGCAATAAACTCAAAAATGGATGTTATCTGTGGGCTTCATTATAAATTATCGGAGGATCCTGAGTTTTCAGAGCTCGCCAGAAAAAATGGAGCTCGGATAATAGATGTTCGAAAACCGCCGGAAAACCTGAGAATTTTAGATGGTTCTATTTTAAATAGAAAAGCTTACGTAGTTGATATACTCGGTACCGATTGTGTCATTGGTAAGCGAACAACCGCTGCTCAGCTTTGGTTGAAAACACTCGATGCAAACTGGAAATCTGGTTTTGTTGCTACAGGTCAAACCGGAATTATGATAGGCGCAGATGATGGTGTAGCTCTTGATGCTGTTCCATCGGATTTCGTGCCTGGTGTTCTCGAACAGATGATAATAAATGTTGAAAAACTTGGAAAAGAAACAATATTCGTTGAAGGGCAAGCCGCTATACTTCATCCTGCATATGGTCAAGTTACCCTCGGACTGTTGTATGGAAGTATGCCTGATGCCGTTATACTCGTTCATGATCCATTTAGAGAGAAGATGAGTGCTTTCGAACAGTTCAAAATGAACAACTGGCAAGAAGAAGCAAAAACAATCGAAAAGCTTGGAAGTACAAAAGTGATAGCTCTTTCCTGCTTAAATGATGAAGGTGTCGAAAAGTTGAAAAACGAAACAGAATTGCCTGTTGGCAATCCTTTAACAGAAGAAGGCTTGACTGTACTTATCGAAGCAATTGAAAAGGCAATTAAAAGTGGTATACTGAACGAAAGGAGGATGAATTTTGAAAGCATATCCTGAATGTTTCAGCTGTATATTCGATCAATCGATAAGAGTTTTAAGAAAAAGCAATTTTGGAAACGATAACGAAAAAGTTTGGAATTCCCTTTTGAAAATAGCGAACAATGTAAAGAATGTTCCCTACGGGCTGACGCCAGCTCAACTAGCCGAACACTTCTATCCTCTTCTTTCAGAAATAACAGGTATCGAAGATCCTTACAAAGATGAAAAGGAACATTCAAATCAGATTATGCTGAGGATATACAATGATCTAAAAGAACTTGTTTTAAACTCATCCAATCCTATTTTAACAGCTCTCAAAGCATCTATTGCTGGAAATATGATAGACTTTGGAATTCCAGAATTCGATATCGTTGAGTTGGAATACGAAATCATTCAAGCTATTAAAAATGCAGAGTTTGGAATCAATGATTCAAAAGAACTTACAAATGCTGTAGAAAAGTCGAGCAAGATTCTTTTCATCCATGACAACTGTGGTGAAGTTGTCATGGATAAACTCCTTATAGAAATTATAAAAATCCTTTATCCCAAAATAGAGATAATATCGGTGGTGAGAGATGGTCCGATAATAAACGATGTGACAATTGTCGAAGCAAGACAAATCGGACTGGATGAATTCACAAAACTGCTCACCACCAATGCTCGCCTTCCGGGTTTGGTTCCAGAACTTATGTCAGAAGAGTTGAAAAAAGAATGGAAAGAAGCAGACACAATAATATCAAAAGGACAGGGAAATTTTGAAGGCATAGAGGATGTATCAGATGAGAGGGTGTTTTTCTTATTAAAGGCCAAATGTGATGTTATTGCCAGACATCTTAACGTTAAGAAAGGAAGCTTTGTGATTAAACAAGCGAAAAAATAAATTAAGAAAAATTTAATTTGCCCTAATTAAGAATAGAATTGTATACTTTAATTGTAAAATCTAAAAAAGGAGATGATATTATGAAACTGGGGTGCTTGAACACTTAAAAATCACAAAAAAAGTGAAAAACTTTTTTTCAAGGTTTTTTCTCCACCTCTCTGACCCTTCCTACAGGTTTAGGTTCATCTTAAATGCTATCAAGGAAGACCTCAAAATTGCTCTCGAGAAAGATCCTGCAGCGGATTCAAAATGGGACATAATACTTTTTTCTACTTCTTTTCACGGATTAGTGATGTACAGAATTTATAATGCCCTCTGGTACACCAATCATAAATTCAGTGCTAAAATTTTATACTATCTTTCAAAAATTCTTTTTCACATGGATATTCATCCGGCTGCCAGAATTGAACCTGGCGTATTGATAGACCATGGATTTGGGGTTGTGATAGGCTCCACCGCTACAATCGGAAAAGGCACGGTGATATACCACGGGGTAACTCTGGGAACAAGAAAGATAGTAAAAGGTAAAAGGCATCCAGACATTGGTCGAAATGTTTTGATCGGTGCCGGCGCGAAAATTCTTGGGCCGATAAAAATAGGTGACGATGCTCAGGTAGGCGCCAACAGTGTTGTTCTAAAAAATGTTGAATCAGGCTCAAAAGTGGCAGGTATTCCAGCCAGAGAAATTAAAAGAATTGAAAACTCAAGCGATTTGGATGATAAAATAAAAGAGAAGTGTGCAGTAAGTTAACATATAAAGGAGTGATTATTAATTGTCGCATGAACACCATCATGATATGAGAAATACAACAGGTAAAAAAATGTTGTTTTCAGTTGGACTGAATCTGTTGATAACCATCGCTGAGATTGTTGGCGGTATCATTTCCAACAGTTTGGCTTTACTTTCTGATTCTTTGCATAATTTGAACGATACATTCGCAATTTTTCTGGGCTATTTTGCCAATAAGATTTCGAAACGTCCAAAGGATTTCAATCGAACTTATGGTTATAAACGTTTTGAAATAATTGCTGCATTTCTGAATACGGTCTTTTTAATGGTTGTAGCAATCTATCTCGTAATAGAGGGCATAAAGAAATTTTACAAGCCTGAAATAATAGATGGAAAAATCATGTTGATTATTTCAATTATAGGTTTAATAGGCAACCTGATAACAGCCTTACTTTTGTTCAAAGAAGCAAAAGAAAATCTCAATGTTAAAGCCGTTTTTGTGCATATAGCAAGTGATACATTTTCATCTGTTTTAATAATAGTTGGTGCCATATTTATTTATAGATACAAGCTTTATTTCCTCGATCCTCTTTTCACTCTGCTGATAAGCGGATACATTGGTTTTGAGAGTTATCACCTTTTGAAAGAAACTGTGAACATACTGATTCAAGGTGTTCCCAAAGGTATAAACCTTGAAGACATAAAAAAAGAGATCGAAAAACTTCCTTTTGTTGCCGACGTTCATCATATACACGTCTGGACTACCGACGGAAAAGATAATTATCTTGAATGTCATGTTTCTCTGAAAGATTGTGAATACGATTTAGACACGTTTTTGGAAAAAATCAATGAAACTTTAGTAGAAAAATTCAACATCCATCATTCAACAATTCAGCTCGAAAAAAACATCTGTTTAGGCAAAAAAGAAAAAGACTTTGTCTTTTAGTTAATAAAATCGAAAATTTGTTCTGATATAATGAGTTAAAAATATATTTTGAAAAACCAGCTTCTTGTATAATCCCGGGAATATGGCTCGGGAGTTTCTACCAAACGGCCGTAAACCGTTTGACTACAAGAAGCGGGGATTGAGGTAATGGATAAATTCATTCCCACCCTGCTTCTTGGGTGGGATTTATTTTTTTGGAGGTGACTACTTTGAAATTACTATATGAAGGAAAGGCAAAAAAAGTATGGGAAATTGATGCAGAGAAAGTTTTGATTGAATTCAAAGACGATGTGACAGCTTTCGACGGTTTGAAGAAGGATCAATACAGAGGAAAGGGGCTTTTGAATAAGAAAATATCAGATTACTTCTTCAAAATACTTGAGAAAAACGCTATAAAAACTCATTACATCAGAAGCGTTGACGATAGAAATTTCGAAGCCTTCAGAACAACTGTAATGCCCCTGGAAACCGTTGTGAGAAATTACGCAGCCGGCAGTTTCTGCAAAAGATACGGAATAGAAAAAGGAAAAAAACTCTCGAAACCACTTGTGGAATTTATGATCAAGAGCGATGAACTTCATGATCCACTTATATGTGAAGATACGATACTGCTTCTCGATCTTGCAACAAAAGAAGAGCTGGAATACATGAAGCGAACAGCTTTGAAAGTAAACGAAATACTCTCCAGTGAATTAGAAAAAGCCAAATTGATACTCGTCGATTTCAAACTTGAATTTGGCAAAAACAGCAACGGTGAGATACTGCTTATAGATGAGATAACGCCAGATACATGCAGATTCTGGGACAGTGAAACATTCGAATCACTGGATAAAGATGTATACAGAGAAGACAAAGCAGACCTTTTAAGCACTTATGAAGAAGTTGCAAGGAGGTTGGAATTATGAGATTCATTGCCAGGATTGTTGTAGAACCCAAAGACGGTGTTCTTGATCCCCAAGGTAAAGCGTCAATGAAAGTTGTGAAAAGACTCGGATATGAGTTTGTAGATGATATAAGAGTTGGGAAACATATAACTGTTGAAATTCAAGCTACAAACAAAAAAATGGCAGAAAAAATAGCAAGTGAACTTGCATACAAGATATTCACAAACCCTGTTCTGGAAAAATACGAGGTAAGTGTTTTTGAAATGAAAAAAGCAGAAGTGATAGAAAAATGAATTCAATACGAGCTTGCGTGATTGTTTTTCCAGGTACAAACTGTGATAGAGATACTCATTTTGCGCTCTCAAAGATTATGGACATTCCCACAGATTTTGTCTGGCACGACTTCGATGAGGTACTTGATTACGATATTGTTGTTCTTCCCGGTGGTTTTTCCTACGGTGATTACATAAGAACAGGTGTTTTTGCACGTTTTTCCCCTGTTATGAAATCTGTTGAAAAATATGTCCTTGAAGAACGTGGTTTGATAATAGGTATATGCAACGGTTTTCAAATTCTAACAGAAGCGGGGTTGCTTCCAGGAGCACTCACAAGGAACACTTCCACACGATTCATATGTGATACCGTTGAAATAAACGTGGAGAACTTTCAAACACCCTTTACTCGAAGTGTTACCAAAAAAAATTTGAAGCTTCCAATAGCCCACTCCGATGGAAACTACAGAATATCAGAGAAAGAACTTGAAAAGCTCAAAGCTCAGAATAGAATCGTCTTCAGATACGTTGAAAATCCCAATGGTTCTGTTGAAGATATTGCAGGAGTATGTTCTGAAAATTTCAGAATACTCGGTATGATGCCTCACCCTGAAAGGGCAGCATGTTCTGTTCTTAGAAATACAGATGGTGTGGAAATATTCAAATCGATGGTTGACTATCTAAGGAGTGAGAAAATTGCTAGATCATAAAAAAGTTGGAATATCCGACAGAGAATATGGATTGATAAAGCAAATTCTCAAAAGAGAACCGAACGATATCGAGCTTCTCCTCTATTCAGCAATGTGGTCTGAACACTGTGGATACAAACATTCGAAGAGACTTCTCAAAAAACTTCCGGGTGGTTCAAGCGGTGAAAATGCGGGCTTTGTGAAAATTGAGGATAATTTCATAGTTTTCAAAGTGGAAAGCCACAATCATCCAAGCGCCGTTGAACCTTTTCAGGGTGCTGCAACAGGTATAGGTGGAATAATAAGAGATATCATAGCCATGGGAGCAAGGCCAATAGCACTTGCAGATTCTCTGTGGTTTGGACCAATTGAAGATTCTCAAAGCAGGCACATATTCGAAGGGGTCGTTAGAGGAATAAGTTCTTACGGTAATTCAATAGGTGTGCCTACAGTTGCAGGCGAAGTTCATTTCGACGAGAGTTACAAAACAAATCCACTTGTGAATGTTCTGGCACTTGGAGTATGTAAAGAGCTGAAATCAGCCAAAGCAAAAGGTGTTGGCAACTCATTTGTGCTTGTAGGTTCGAAAACAGGGAGAGACGGAATACATGGTGCAGCCTTTGCATCAAGAGAATTATCAGATGATACTGATAGCGATAGACCTTCTGTTCAGGTTGGAGACCCTTTTTCTGAAAAGGAGCTCATAGAAGCAACGCTTGAAATCATAAGACTCCCGCAGGTAATAGCTGTTCAGGACCTTGGAGCAGCAGGGCTTTTGAGTTCAACTTCCGAAATGGTAAGTAAAGGGAATTTAGGTGCAGTACTTTATCTTGACAGGGTACCTTTGAGAGAAAAGGATATGAAGCCTGAGGAGATAATTTTGAGTGAGTCTCAGGAAAGAATGATGTTTCTTGTGGAGAAGGGAAAAGAAAATGAAGTGATAGAGATCGCAAAGAAACACCTTCTTGATGCTTCGATAGTTGGTGAAACCACAGCTGATAAGAATTACAAACTTATCTGGAAAGATGAAGTAGTAGCAAACGTACCTGTTGAATCCCTCGGTGAAGCCCCCGACTTTTACAGAAAGGTTGAAAAAGCAGACTACGTTGAAAAACTGAAAAGGTTAAAAATCCCGAAAATCAACAAACCTGTTTCTGAAATCCTGAAAAAGTTGTTTTCCAGTCCAGAAATTGCGTCAAAAAAATGGGTTTACAGACAGTACGACCACACTGTTCAAACAAACACTGTTATATTACCAGGTGAAGCTGATAGCGCAATTATGTGGATAAAAAATTCAAAGAAAGGAATTGGTTTGACTATAGATGGTAACGGAAGATACGTGTATTTAGACCCATTCGAAGGTTCGAAGAATGTAGTTTTTGAAGCTGCTAGAAATCTTGTGGCAACAGGCTGCAAACCACTTGGAATAACAGATTGCATGAATTTTGGAAATCCCGAAAAAGACGATGTGTTCTGGCAATTTGAACAGAGTATCTTGGGGATTTCAGAGGCTTGTAATTCATTGAAAATACCGGTAACAGGTGGAAATGTGAGTTTTTACAATGAATCAACATCTGGTAGAGCGATATATCCCACACCTGTCATAGGAATGGTTGGAGTTATAGAAGATGTTAGTAAAGCTTTAACTATGTCTTTTAAGAACACAGCTGATTACGTGTATCTGGTTGGAAGAACATCGATTAGAGAAAGAAACATAGGAGGCAGTTTGTACCTTAAGTTGCTTGAGAATTTTGTAGGAGGCTCGATTGACACGGTTGATACCGAATACGAATTGAAACTTCAAAACTTCATATTGAAGATGATTGATTCTGGTGTATTGAACAGTGCTCACGATGTTTCAGATGGTGGATTACTTACTTCAATTTGTGAATGTTGCATATCTGGAAACAAAGGAATAGACCTCTTTTTTACCGAAAATATTGAGGAGCTCTTTGGTGAAGTTCAGTCGAGATTTGTAATCACCGTTAAACCCGAATTTACAGAAATATTTGAAGCTATGGCTAAGAAAGAAAATATAGAATACTTACATTTGGGATTTGTGAGATCTGATTTCAGGCTCTTCTTGAACGATAAAGAAATAATAGATTTTGGATCAATAAAATCACTGTACGACAGCACTCTGAATAGATGGATGGAGGAAGAATTTTGATGAAGGAAGAATGCGGAGTCTTCGGTGCTTTTGTTCAAGGAGAACTGGAAACTAAGGTTTTTGAAATTGCAAAAACGGTTCTTTTTCATCTTCAGCACAGAGGACAAGAAGCTGCTGGAATAGTTATCAGTGATGGAAAAAGATTGAAGCAACACAAGGGAATAGGGTTGGTTCAAGGAGTTTTTGCCAATGGTGAGAATTATAAAGGTCAGATTGCAATAGGGCACGTAAGATATTCGACGCGAGGAAGATCAGATCTTTTGCACGCCCAACCGCTGATTGCAGAATATCTTGGTCATGAAATTGCAATAGCACACAATGGACAACTCGATAATGCAGATGAAATAAGAAAAAACTTTGAAAAGCAGGGTACAATATTCATAACACGTTCAGACACAGAAATTTTTCTTCATGTTCTCACCCGAAATCTCAGAAAACCCCCAATTGAATGGAGTGCAAAGGAAATAGGTGAAATATTTTCAAAGGAAATATCTGGTTCTTACTCTTTAGCTATCGCAACTGCAAACAAACTGATGATCTTCAGGGATCCCAAAGGATACCGTCCGCTGTTTTATTCAAAAGTCGATGATAACTATTTCTTCGCCTCAGAGGATAGTGCGTTAAAAATAATAACTCCTGAAGAGATAGATATAAAAGAAGTCGAGCAGGGAAGTTATTTCGAAATTTCCAAAGAAACAATAGAGAAAGGGAAATTCTCTGAAAGCAAAAACAGTGCTCACTGTTTTTTTGAGTTCGTGTATTTTGCAAGGCCTGATTCAAATATTTTCGGTCATTCAGTTCACGTTATACGCGAAGAGCTCGGTAAATTGCTGGCAAAAGAAAAACCAGTTGAAGCCGATATAGTTGTACCTGTTATGGACAGTGGATTCTCTGCATCGCTTGGTTACAGCAAGCAATCGAAAATTCCTCTTGAACTCGGACTTGTAAGAAATCACTGGGTTGGAAGAACTTTTATAAAACCCCAGCAATCGATCAGACAGCAAAGCGTCAAAAACAAACTTCATCCTATAGAAAGAGTTATAAAAAACAACAGAGTGGTTCTTGTGGACGATTCACTTGTCAGAGGAACAACGATGAAAGAGATCGTAAACATGGTGAGATTAGCAGGAGCCAGAGAAGTTCATGTGGCAATCGCAAGTCCACCTGTAAAATATCCCTGCTACTGGGGAATAGATATTCCTACATCTGAAGAGCTTGTGGCATCGAATAAGACTATAGAGGAAATAAAAAACGAAATTGGTTGTGATTCGCTGGCATATGTTTCTTTAAAGGGAATAAAAGAATTACTTGGAGATGAATATGAAAAGTTCTGCCTACACTGTTTCAACGGGAGGAAAAAATAGATGATTTACAAAGAAAGCGGAGTTGATATTGATGAGGCTTACAGAGGAGTTTCAGAAATAAAAAATGCACTTGGAGAAAATTTTGGATCTTTTGCAGGCTTGTTTGATATAAGCAACATCATCAAAAACTACAAAGAGCCTGTTCTTGTTTCTTCAACCGATGGTGTTGGTACGAAAGTTATGCTCCTGAAAAAATACGAAAGATACAGAACCCTTGCTCAAGATTTGATCGCAATGAATTTGAATGATCTTGTGTGTCTTGGTGCCAGACCTCTGTTTTTCCTTGACTATTACTCAACCGGTAAACTCGACTCGAAAGCATTTAAAAAGTTTTTGAAAAATCTCGTTGATATATTGAATGAGAATGATTGTAAGCTTCTTGGTGGTGAGACAGCGGAATTGCCGGGTCTTCTTTCGGAAGATCATTTCGATGTTTCGGGTTTTGTCGTTGGAATTGTTGAAAAGCGGAAAATTCTCGGAAAATTCAGAGTAAAAGAAGATGATATTTTGCTCGGATTAACTTCCAACGGTATCCATTCAAACGGTTTTTCACTCGTTAGAAAGTTAATAGATGATGGGAAATTGAATCCTGAAGAAAAAATAAACGGTGAACTTTTGATAGATTTGATATTGAAACCTACAAAGATATACTCCAGAGTCGTCCTCGATGTCCTCGATAAATTTGAAATCCATGCTTGCTCACACATAACAGGTGGAGGTATCATCGACAATCTTGAACGCGTGATACCAGGCAATCTGGTAGCATACATTGATAAAAATTCTTGGAAAGTTCCCGAACTGTTCCGAATTATTCAAAATGCTGGCAATATTCCTGAAAGTGAAATGTACAGGGTTTTCAACATGGGTGTTGGTTTTGTGATGATAGTACCTGAAAAATCAGCAAAAGAGATCCAAGAATATCTGAAAAAACAAGGAGAGAACTCTTTTATCATAGGGAGGATAACTAAAATTGAAGGAAAAGAAAATAATCGTGTTCGGTTCAGGTAACGGTTCGAATTTTCAAGCGATAGTCGAATATTTCAGAAGCAAAAGATTACCAGTTGAAGTCCTCTTTCTTTTCTGTGAAAATCCAAAGGCTAAGATAATCGAAAGGGCGAAGATGCTTGATGTGAAGGTGATTGTAGAAGATTTCAAGAAATTTAAATCAAGAAAAGATTTTGATAGAAAAGTTGAAGAAATACTCGACAAACATTCCTTCGATCTTCTTGTTCTTGCAGGCTATATGAAAATACTCCCTGAAGAGATCATAAAGAAGTACAAATATATGATAATAAACATTCATCCATCTTTACTCCCAGCCTTCCCAGGTTTAAGAGCTATCGAAAAAGCCTATAATTACGGTGTCAAATACACAGGTATAACCATACACTACGTTGACGAAGGAGTGGACACCGGACCGATAATCGAACAAATTGCTTTGAGAATAAGAAATGGAGAAAGTTTAAAAGAACTTGAAGAAAGAATACATAGGATAGAACACTATTTTTATCCACGTATCATTGAAAAACTTCTTTTTGAGGAGGATTGAAAATGGTCAGAAGAGTCCTAATTTCCCTGAGCGATAAGAACGGTATCGAAGAACTTGCGAAATTTCTTGCAGAAAATGGTGCGGAAATACTTTCAACAGGAGGAACAGCCAGTTTTTTGAGAAAACTGGGCATAGAAGTCAAGGAAGTATCTGAAGAGACCAAATTCCCGGAAATACTATCAGGAAGGGTTAAAACACTTCACCCACATATATTCGGCGGTATACTCAGAAGAGACAACATTGAATCAGATTTAAAAGAACTTGAAAAGACTGGTATAAAACCAATAGATATGGTTGTAGTCAATCTGTACCCATTTGAAATGGTCAGTGAAAAGACCAATGACGAAGATACACTGATAGAAAACATAGACATAGGTGGGGTTACTCTCATAAGGGCTGCTGCGAAAAATTATAAGAACGTCATTGTTATTGTGGATCCTAAGGATTACAATAACGTCTTAGAACAACTTAAAACCACAGGAGATGTGGATCTAAAAACAAGAAAGAAACTTGCTCTGAAAGCCTTTGAAAGGACTGTGAAGTATGATTCAGCAATTTTACAGAAACTCTCAGAAGTTTTCAATGAACTTCCTGTCGAGACTATAATTGCAAAAAATGCAGGCTCTCTGAGATATGGTGAAAATCCACATCAGAGTGCCTTTATATATAAATTTGAAGCTGAGAATCTACTTGACAAAGTTGAGATATTACATGGTATTGAACTTTCGTACAACAACTGGCTTGACTCTGTTTCTGTTATAAACATGCTGAGAGATTTCCCAGAAAATTCCGCAGTGATAGTAAAACATACAAATCCCTGTGGTGCTGCATGGAAAGAAGATACTTACAATTCCTACAAAGAAGCACTCTCAACTGATCCGCTATCAGCATACGGTGGAATTGTTGGAATAAAGGGTAAAGTTGATGAAAAACTTGCTCAAGCTCTCAACGAACATTTCTTCGAAATAGTAATTGCTCTTGATTATGATAACGATGCTCTTGATATTTTAAGAAAGAAAAAGAAAAGAAGAATAGTCAAACTGAAAGAATTTCCAAAAGGAAATTATGAGTACAGATTTTTAGACGGTATCATTTTAAAACAGGAAAAAGATAAAGGAAATGTTTTCGATAAGTTTGATGTGAAAACGGATGGAAAAGTGAGTGAAGAACAGAAAAGAGAACTTGAATTTGCCATGACAGTTTGTAAACATGTAAAATCAAATGCAATAGTCATAAGCAAAAACATGAAAGTTCTTGGAATAGGTGCTGGACAGATGAGTAGAGTAGACGCACTGAAAATAGCTTTGATGAAAGCAAAAGAATTTGGACACGATTTGAGGGATTCCTTTTTAGCCTCCGATGCCTTCTTCCCGTTTGCAGACAGTATAGAAATAGCTCACAAAGCTGGTATTAAGTTTGTGGTTGAGCCTGGTGGTTCTATAAGAGATGATGAAGTGATTCAAAAAGCTCAGGAACTTGGAATAACACTTGTTTTCAGTGGAAAACGCCATTTCAAACATTGAACTTTTAGATATTAAAATCCCGAACTTTGTTCGGGATTTTTTTATTATTTTTTTACTTTTATACAATAAAATTGTATAATTCTATATATCTTCTCAAAAGCGAGTGAGTATGAATGAAAGTTATTAAAACGCTCATTTTATTGATCGTGTTGATAATATTCTTAGCATTCGTTTTTTCAGGATGTGGGGGTGGTGATTTAAATTTACCACCCGATACACCGAACAATCCAACTCCAGCCGATGGAAGTTTAGATATTCCAGTTGATACAAAATTAAGCTGGAATTGCTCCGATCCCGACGATGATCCATTGAAGTATGATATATTCTTTGGTACTTCCAATCCTCCCCAGAATCTTGTCCAGAATGATTTTCAATCAACCACTTATGATCCGGGTATTTTGAATTACAGCACGACTTATTACTGGAAAATAGTTGCAAAAGATACAGCTGGTGCTACGACATCTGGTCCCGTGTGGAGCTTTACCACAACAGCAACTCCAAACACACCGCCGAATTCACCATATAATCCAGTGCCTTCCGATGGTGCAACCGGTATTTCACTCGATGTGGTCCTCTCATGGCAGTGTGATGATCCTGACGGTGATTCTCTGAGTTATGATCTATACTTTGGAACATCCACAACTCCACCTCTTGTTGCTCAAAATCTCAACAATGCAAACTACGATCCGAACAATCTGAAATACGAGACTACATATTACTGGAAAGTTGTTGCGAAAGACACCTTCGATGCCACAGCTTCCGGTCCTGTTTGGAGTTTCACAACACGATCGAGATTAAACTGGAAATATAAAACGGATGGTGAGATTTTTTCATCTCCCGCGGTGGATTCTGGAGTTATTTATATAGGAAGCGATGATGACTATCTATATTCTATATCAAACGCTGGAAATTTGATATGGAGGTACAGATCAAACGGCTTCATAGATTCTTCACCCTCTATTGGAAATGATGGTACGATATATTTTGGAAGTTGGGATTTCAGAGCGTACGCTTTAAATTCTGATGGTAGTTTTAAGTGGCTTTACAATACAGGATTTTACATTGATTCTTCACCTGCCATCGATAAAAATGGCTTCATATATATAGGAAGCAACGATGGAAAGCTTTACGCCCTAACTCCCAACGGTTCAAAAACCTGGCATTTTGAAACCGTTAACTCTGACTATATATATTCCTCACCCGCAATAGATGCCAGCGGAACCATATACTTTGGTGATTATGGCGGTTATTTGTACGCACTGAACCCTGATGGAAGCCTTAAATGGAGATATCAAACAGGAGGAAGTATTTACAGCTCACCTGCGATCGGCAATGACGGAACCATATACTTCGGAAGTTTTGACTGGAATCTGTATGCATTGAATCCTGACGGAACGCTCAAGTGGAAATATAAGACAGGTTCCTCTGTAGGCTCTTCTCCAGCAA
>JARRBB010000072.1 GCA_029981435.1 Thermotogaceae bacterium
CAAAAGCATTGACTCTGCAATAACAGAGAACATCACAAAGCATACTAGGTCTCAAACGAGCATAGCATCTCCAACAGAGGAATTCGGTTTAGATGTTTCCCGGGATATCCTGAGAGCCGTGACTGGACAACCAAAAGAAGAATATCGAAAAGTCTTGGGAAGAACCATAACGGGAAAAGATTCATTGCATATATCAGTTAAGATCACGATGAGAGATCTTGAAGAACTTCTGGAGAAAATTCTGGAGCTCTACGGGAGTGATTCTTACAAGGAGAATTTCGATTGGGTAGACAATCTAAGAGAAGAAAAGGATCCTTCGAAGATTAAAGAGCTCAAGAAAAAACTCGTTGAAGATTTAAATTCTGAGAAGTACGAAGCATTTCATCTTGCAATACCCGAAATCTATGAACCTGACAAGATCGAATCATTCGCATATTTCTTGAAAAATTCATCTAAATACACAGAGTTAGACATTGCCGATGCCATAAAAGAACTACAGAAAAAAACAGACAAAATAGACTTTGAAACTTTTAAGAACAAGTATATTTATGCGTTTGAAAGTGATATAAACGGTAGTCAAATGAGATGGAGTTTAGCGAAATGTATTGTATATGAGACAGAATACGAAGATAAACGCTATGTTCTTACAATGGGAAATTGGTACTGTATTGAACCGAGCTTTGCCAAAGAAGTAGCCAAAAGCATCGAGAAAATTGAAGATGTTCAGCTCATTAGCTGTCAGAGTGATTTTTACGAAGACCAATACAATGAAAAATTGGCTAATGCAATTGAAGATTCGATTCTTTTTGATAAGAAGCTCATTAAATGCACAGATGCCAGATCTAGGATAGAACTCTGCGATGTTCTTACTAAAGATCACAAGCTCATACACGTGAAAAAGAGAGGACAATCTTCTATGCTCAGCCATCTTTTTTCTCAGGGAAAGGTATCTGCCGAAGCACTTTTATCTGATGCCGGATTTCTTAATGAGGCTCGGAGTCGTATTGAAAAAGAGGGAAAGAATCCAGATGACTATCTCCCGGATACTAATGACAAAATAAAATCGGGAGGCTACACTGTGGTTTTTGCCATCATCGACAAGTCCGATAAACCATTGAGTAAATCTCTGCCTTTTTTTAGTCTGCTAAATTTCAGACAAGCCGAAAAGACGTTGAAAATGATGGGCTACAAAGTTGCCAAGGCCAAGATTGAGGTAGTGTAAAGAGCTGAACAATCACTGATAAGGCTTCAGCACAGAATTTGTGTGTCTAAAGAGGGCTGTAAAAAAATATCTTTATATCTTGAAATAGGCGAAGATTTCATGTTTAGTTATTTTATTACAGATATTCCTCATCAATATTAGGCAAAATAACGACAGCCAACGTTTTTCTTAATTCGATGCACACGAGCTCCATTGTTATAGCCGGTCATAACCGTATTGGTGTCTGTCCCTATTTTTCACCATAATCAGCAGACAGCCTCTGTAAGCGTCAGGATTTTTAATTACCCAGCAGTTTATAACAATCACTTGCGGTTCGTGTCCTATTTCTTAAGCCGCTATCTCTTGACCCTACTATTTTTTCCAGAAATACCTAGTAACCAATTCTTTCAATGATATAATCTACTTGGTGTATTGCAACTATGAAAAACTTCTCAGGTATACAGAACGAGATTACAAAGAAACATGCACGATTTCAAATGGTGACACAAAAAGAGGTGAAAAGCATGCGTGTTAAGAAAGTAGATGTAAAAAATTTTAGAAGTTTCAAAGAAGTTCAAGTAGAACTAGGCGAGTTTAATGTAATGATTGGTGCCAATGCTTCTGGAAAATCCAATTTTGTTCAAATTTTCCAGTTTTTCAGGGATATAAAGGATCATGGTTTAGATAATGCTATATCTATGCAAGGTGGAGTTGAATATCTTAGAAACATGGCACTTGGTACCACTGAGAATTTTTCGTTAAAGCTTATCTTTGATACCAAGCCATCAAAATATCAACGTGTAAGAGTGAAGGGAGGAAAAGGGTGGATATTTATAAAAACATATGAAACAACTTATGAGTTTGAGCTGGGATTCAAAAAGGGAGGAGCAGAATTTGAGGTACTTAATGACAGAATAGTTCAAAAATGTGAATTTGCTAAGTTCGAAAAAGAAAAATTAGAAAAACTTGGAAGGGGAAAAATATTTGTATTTCGTTCAAAGAACAAAATAAAAGTTGAAATCTCTAAGGATAAGAAGGAAATTCCGCTAAGTAAAGATGACTTGTTTTCACCTTTTCTTTTGGATATTGAACTTCCTGCAAATACACTTCTTCTTCAAAATCCTGTTATTGCGGCTTTTATCCCGCTTTCATTTAGATTAGGGAAAGCATTCGATATCTCCATATACGATTTTGATCCGAAATTACCTAAAAAAGCAACACCAGTTGCTGGAAAGGCTGTTCTAGAGGAAGATGGGAGTAATTTATCTATTATTGTAAAGAGTATAATTGAGAATAAAGAAAAGAAAAGGAAATTTCTTAACTTGGTACAAGATTTGTTGCCATTTACCAAAGATCTCGGAGTAGAGAAATTTGCAGACAAATCTTTGCTTTTCAAAATAAGGGAAAAATATTTTAATGAGACTTACCTTCCTGCTTCCTTAATTTCAGATGGAACAATAAATATTCTGGCTTTGATTATAGCTCTTTACTTTGAAAACAAAGCGTTAACCATAATTGAAGAGCCTGAACGTAATATACATCCATATCTCATATCCAAAGTAGTTGATATGATGAAGGAAGCTTCAAAAGACAAACAGATTATTGTTACAACTCACAACCCCGAAATGGTTAAAAATGCGGGTTTAGAAAATCTTTTACTTGTTACTCGAACGGAAGAAGGCTTTTCTAAAATCTCCAGACCAGCTGACAAGGAAACATTAAAAGTGTTTCTGGAAAATGATATAGGAATTGAAGAACTTTATGTTAAAAACCTTCTTGGAGGATAGAAAGTATGAGTTATAGGGGATTATACGTATTTGTCGAAGGTAATGACGATGAAAGGTTTTTTCAATGTGTTCTTTTACCAGAGCTGAAAAAGAGCTATGACTACATTGGAATCATGAAGTACGCGGAAGAAGAAAAAGAAAAAATCGAATCATTTCTAGATAGTATTAAAGCAATGATTGGAGTAGACTACATTTTCGTACATGATATCGATAATTCTCCGTGTGTTACTACAAAAAAAGAAAAGTTGTATAATTGGTTAAAAAACCTCGATAAAGAGAAGATAGTAGTTGTGATAAAAGAAATAGAAAGTTGGTATCTTGCTGGTTTGTGTGATGATAATTTGCAGCACCTTAAAATCAGAATGAGAGATGTTAGTTCCACGGAATCAATTACTAAAGAGGATTTTAACAGCCTGATCCCTCAAAAATATGATTCCCGCATAGACTTTATGCAAGAAGTCCTTAAACATTTTTCTATTGATGTTGCAAAACAGAAGAACCGATCATTTAAATACTTTTATGAGAAGTATATAGGCCAATAATAATTGTTTGTTATGTCAATAAAGAACGACGATCTTGCATCTCTGGACAAACCTATTAGTGAGTATATATAAATTCCAGATCGAGAGTGAGAATCCAAATATTCTTACATGGATTATATGTATCCGGCGCCAAATAGATATTCCATTGCCAGAAAAGTCTCTGTATTTCTGTTTTTGCTTCACTGTCAGCATTTATTTTGCTTTCGAACACCGAATCTAGGGCCCTTCTGATTTTCGAAAATGTTCTGTGTGGCCTGTTTTGTCTAACCTTAAGTTGCATTTCTTGCTTATACTATTTTCCTCCGGGGATTTTTCTGGAATTATTGTTAATATAAGTTTTGAAAAAGTTAGGTGGGGGTATGAGCTTTTTTCAAGAAAATTTCAACAAGCTTTCTACATTGAAGATAGCAGCTATGGAAGAAACAGGATATCGGGAATGCCAAGTTGGCGCAGCGTGGGCGACACTAGCGCACTTTACCAGTAGTAAATCACCGGCTCTCATTTCTATGCCAACTGGATCAGGAAAAACCGCTCTGATGATGATGCTGTCTTTCCTATTGAAAGGAGACCGTGTTTTCATAATAGAACCAGTTGTGATTCTTCGCGATCAGACTGCAGAAAAGTTTGCTTCTTTAAAGGATTTAAGAGAAGCAAACCTATATATAGGTTCATCAGAAAACCCAAAAGTTCACAATAATACTTGCAAAATAACAAGCATAGAAATGTGGCAGAAATTCAGAGCCTACGACGTGATTGCAGCCACTCCCCACACTGTGAGTCCTGAATACGCAGGCATATGTGCCCCACCTGACGACCTCTTGACTCAGGACACTTTATTGTTTATTGACGAGGCACATCACTCCCCAGCAAAAACGTGGCGTAGATTGATTGAGTCTTTCCATAGATGTAAAATAATCCTTCTCACAGCTACTCCTTTCCGAAATGATAAGAGAAGATTAATGGCAAAGTTGATTTATCATTATCCAATACATCGTGCGATCAAATCTTTCATCTACTCAAAGATCAAATATCACAACGTAATCTGTCAGGAACCAAAGAATAAGGACAGAGAACTATCAGAGAAAGCAAAGAGAATCTTTAAAGATCATAGAAAAAAACATCCCGGCGCTAGATTGCTTGTTCGTGTTGAAGGTGTTAAACATTCCAAGAGTCTTCTAGATCTTTACACTGGTATTGGTTTAAAAGTCAAAGAAGTTAATTACAAAAAAACTCTTTCTGAAAACCAGAACACGTTAGAAGAGTTAAAAAAAGGGAATCTTGATGGAATAATTTGCATTGATCAAATAGGAGAAGGCCTTGATGTACCGAGCTTGAAAGTTGCAGTGCTACACAAACCAAAACAGTCTTTTCCGGCGACAATTCAGTTCATTGGCAGAATTTGCCGTAAAACCTCTGAAGATGTTGGTGAGCCTCAGCTAATTGCCTGTGCGGATGATGTTAAAGGAAGACTTAGGCAATTGTATTTGAGGGATAATGCTTGGGAGGAATTAATTCCTGAATTAATTGATAAAATTGTCGACCGTTCTGTGAAAAGAAGAAAAATTCATGAATTTGCAGACATAGATGATGCTGTTGACATTCTTCCAGAAGATTTGGAACCGTTTTTTAGTGTCAGAGTTTATAAAGTAACTAATATAAAGAAATTAAATTTAGACGTAAAATTTGAACTGGATAAAAAGACGGACGTTGTCTTTCGCGAATTAAGCGACGGCGGAGAAAGATTAACAATAATTACAGAGACTGAAAGGAATATTCCTTGGGCGTCAAGGACTGATCTAAAAACTCTCAGGTTTGATCTCCATGTATTCTACCTTTGCAATAATAAAAAGCTTCTCTTCGAGTATTCAACAGCTGATGCTATTGCTTCTGAGATCAGGAAATATCTTGGAGAAAATTCGCTTAAAAGACTTGAAGCAACAGAAATTACTAATGCTATTAGAGCCGCTGACTCAGAGTATTTAATGCTTGGGCTTTCGAGCCTTGCCAAATCATCGGGATCACTGCCTAGTTATAAAACTTATATGGGTAATCAGGTAGAAAACGCCGTCAGGATAACTGATGGGAGAGCTTTTATACCTGGGCACGCTCTTGCTAGGTACTCAGAAGGGGAAACCAGGGGAATTGGCTGTTTTCAAGGAAGAGTGTGGTCAATAAAACGGGGTCCAATAAATGAACTCATAGAATGGTGCGATGATGTTGCAGAATGTCTCTCACAGGGAAGAGAAGGCAAATTACCCAATGTTGAATTTCTCTCAACTGGAAGAAGTATCAGGAGGTTTCCTTCATCGCCTTATATGATTTATTGTTTTTGGGATCCAAGGTTTAGCGTAACAATGTACAATTCAAAAAGATCCAAATGCCAGATTGAAAGTATATCATTTTCCACTTTCAAATTAAGTGATGATAAAGAAACTCTCTGCGGAAAGCTTTTGATACACTGTAAAGACGTAACTCAAAGAGTAAAGTATAAGTATTCACTCAGGAGTCCTTATTGGGACTTTGGAGAGAAAACTATTAGTCTTGTTGTTGATAAGGGTGATGGAGGTGAAACCGTAGACCTTAGGGATTTTTTGTCAAAGTATCCTCCAACAATTTTCCTTAAAGATGGTGGAATTGTCAAAGGCGGAACTCTATACTCAACATCAACCGATTTAAAGTTAGGTGAGAACTTTCTAGATTCAAAGAGAGATTGGAGTAAGTGTGATATATATGTTGAATTTGAAGAGGAGAAAAAAGGCAGAAAACCCCTAGAAGGTTTTCTCACCATACACGATCAATTGGAAGAGTGGCTCAAGGAAGAATCAAAAAACAACCAAACCCTAATTATAAAAGATCATGCAACTGGAGAAATTGCCGATTTCATCACTTTGAATTTTGAATTGAATTTGGTTAGTTTTTACCACTGTAAGGCATGTACCGCTTCCAATAAACCAGGAGCACGAATAAGCGAATTGAAAGCATTGGAACAAGTTTTGAGAAGCATCAATTATGTTAGCTCCCGTTCACTGCTAAAGGAGATCTCTCAAAGAATCGATAGTGAGACCAGAAAGGATACAAAACTTGTTAAAGGGGATAGAAAAATACTTGAAAAAAACAAGGATCATTTTCGTGGTAATGAATGGAATTACGAAGTATTAATGGTTAGTCCTGGACTGGATTGCTCAAAAGTCCTAAGGAGGAAAGAAACAAAGACACTTCTTGCATCATGTTATGAATGGCTTGCAAGCGCCAACACAAGATTTAAAGTGATTGGAATTGAAAGTTCTAAGGCTGCTTATGGTGGAAAAGGCATAAAAGATAAACGAGGAAAAAAGTAAATATTTGAAGAATGTATATTAGTCAAATAAAATTGGCCATATATAGCAACCCCGAATAGTGAGGGCTTCGGCCGACAAATTAGGTCACATAGCATTTGGCGCGAAGCTGGACTCATCCACGCATTAACGTTACCTTATGAAAAAATTGTGTCTGTCCCTATTTATTAGTAAGCTGTATAAAGGCAATGTTTTTACTCACAATAATCGATAATTGATAAACACTGTTTGAGTTTAAGACATTTTCTCTTGATTCTACCATTATTTTCCATCATTACCATTATTTAAGAGTTCGGTTTTATCTTGTCAATCAAACACTTCAAATTGAATTCCATTTGGTTGAAAAATGAGTTCCAATCTTTATAAATTCTAAAACTTATTTTTCTGTCAGAATATTGACTTTCAGTATAGCTTTTAATTAAGCTGATTAATGCAGGAACAATTATGGTAAATTTATATCTCGTTTCATATTTTTTATATGCAGGTATTTTATATATATCTATGAAACCACGTTTTATATTATTCGGTACTTTTTTCGCGTTGTCAGGCCAATATTTCTTTTGATTCCCTTCTGGGTTGCATTTTCCATTCTCATAATTGTATGTGGTCAAATAAAATTGACCCCCTGGGGCCACAGAAAATTGACCCGGTACCCCTGGTAAAAAAGACCTTCTTGAGCAGGATAATAGAATCAATCTGTTCAAGGAGGTATACGAGGGGTGAAGAACGTGTACGAGGTCAAAGAGATTCAACGGCTCTACGAGGAATACGGTTCTATTCGAGAGGTAGCAAGACTCACCGGGATATCTCGAAACACTGTGAGGAAGTACTTACTGTCGACATCGGTTATAAAATAGTAAAAACGTCGGTCAAAAATGAGCAAAAACATCGGTAAGAATTGAGTAGTAACATCTGAATATCTCAGATAGAAAATTAACAGAAAAGCAGGTCTTTGAAATCAGAATATTGTACAAAGAGGGGTTAAGTAAGCTAGCAATAGCCAGGCGCCTTGGCATTGCTCCCAACACCGTAAATAAATATCTAAAAAAGGAGTGGTGTCAAATGGCAAAAAGAGGCTCGAAACTGGATCCTTTCAAGGATTACATCGAGAAAAGGCTCGAGGAGTATCCCGAACTTACGGCGACAGTGTTGTTTAAGGAATTGGTAGAGAGAGGTTATACCGGTAAATTGACGATACTCCGGATGTATGTAGCCTCAATAAGACCCAAGGGGAAACCCGAAATTGTTGTCAGATTCGAAACAGAACCCGGAAAGCAGTTTCAGGTTGACTGGGGAACGGGTACAACGGTTATTGCAGGTGAAAAGACGACCGTTAAGTTCTTCATTATGGTGTTGAGCTATTCACGGATGCTGTACGTGGAGATAGTGCCAGATGAAAAGCTTGAGACCTTGATTCAGGCTCATCTGCATGCCTTTGAATACTTTGGTGGTTATCCCTCAGAAGGTCTGTACGACAATATGAAAACTGTTGTAAAGAAGCTTCAGAAACAGAAGGAATACAACGCCAGGTTCATGGATTTCGCAGATTTCTACGGTTTTAATGTAATTACCCACAGACCATATAATCCAAAAGCCAAAGGAAAGGTCGAGAGGTTGGTTCCCTACGTAAGGGAAAATATTCTTTACGGCCAGAGTTATTCGAGTCTAACGGAATTGAAGAACGTATTAAGAGATTGGTTAGCAATAGCAAACCAGCGACTCCATTCCGAATTAAAAGAAACCCCTCTCGAAAGATTCGAGAGG
>JARRBB010000073.1 GCA_029981435.1 Thermotogaceae bacterium
GATAGAGATGTAAACGCTGCTAAGAATCTAGCTAAGTATGGTTTGATGCTATCATTAGGGCGGGAACCGTCCGAATTTAAGCCCGTGGATCGTGCTCTGACGGCGGAACGGAAGGAAAACTCTTCTGGTCTACGAGTCATCACGGGTTGAAGCGGGAAGCCATGACTTCTAGAAGTCATGGTAGTTCACACAAATTAACGGAGGGGAAAACGATGCTACGAGATGTGATGATTTGTACGGTTGGTATAAGTCTTAAAAGGGGTGTAAAAGATGGACTTGAATTTGGTAGTAGCGAAATGATTCAATGGATGTTGAGTTTGTCGCCGGAAGACAGGGAACTCGGAGCTGAGATAAATTCAATTGCAAGCATACTTAAACTCAACAAGTTTGATTTTGAAAGAAATAAGCTTATTTTCATGGTTTCCGATACTGAAATGGGTGAAAAAGTTGGAGGGATTTTGAAAGAATATTTCCAAAAGCAGAAAGATTTGAAATTCAACGATATCGAAGTTGTAAGAATAGAAGGTCTTGATGATCAGAAACCTATTGAATTTAAAAGAAAAGGTTTGAGAAATCTGGTCAGAGAATTGGGGAAAAAGATAAAAGAATATGGTAACAGGCTGATAATAAATGCAACAGGTGGTTTCAAAGCGCAGATAGCATTTGCGCTTGCGATTGGACAGGCGGTTGGAGTACCTGTATTTTACATGTTTGAGAGATTTCCTCAAATTATAGAACTTCCACCTCTTCCGTTATCTCTTGACTCAAAGTTTCTTCTCGAAAACTACGATATGTTCAAAGAATTAAAAATCAACGGTGAACTTGAAAAAGAGGAGTTTGAGGATATTTTCAATAAGAGTTATAGCAATCTTCCAGAGAAATTGAAACTTCTACTTGATATCGAAACGATAGATGGAAAAAAGTATATATCCTTAAATCCGATGGGAGAAGTCTTTACAGAGGCATTATATATAGAATTCATGGAACGAGAAAAATATATGAATCTTCCAGATTCTAACATTCCACCTAATAAAAAGTTGCATTCTAAAAAATCTGACCATTCGGTTGCTTTCATAGAAAAATACAGATCGATCATAGATAAAATTTGTGAACCAAGTTTTGTAAAAGCAGTTTATGTGAAAAGCTATTCTCAAAAATATCACAGAAAAAGGGTTGCTTTTAGACTTTTTGGAGACAAAATAGAAGGTAGTTTTTCGAATAAGGGTGGTTCGATAACATTCGAAGTGTTAACAACAGCTTCAAATGACAGAGAAAGAGAATTTGCAGTTTATAAACTGAACAAAATTTTTGAAGATTTTTAAGAGATGTTCTCGGATTAATGAAAACAAGATTCCTTGTCATTCCGTTTCTCAGAATGACATTATAAAAGATCTTTGACGGTTTTCGATACTTTTAGTTAACAAAAACCTCATCTAAGAAAGGGGGGAATGTTTTGAATGATTTAAAAACGCGTGAAGAACTTGTGATAGGTTCACTGTTTCACGATATTGGAAAGGTTGTAAGAAGAGCCGGACTTTCAATTGAAGCACACCAAAGAGCCGGTCTGGAATTCTTTAAAAAGGAATTTTCAAATCTTCTACCGGATATAGGAGAGTTTATCGAAAAACATCACGAGGGTGATTCGAATTCTCCATCAGTCGAAAATGCAAATAACAAACTGGTTTACTACACGTGTTACGCAGATAACATATCAAGCTCAGAGCGAATGACAAAAATTGACAAAGGATTCGATGAAATCAGAAACATCGATAATATCTTCTGCAATCTTTTTGTTGAAGAAAAAGAACCTAAAAAAGAATCTTCATTCTTCAAACCTATGAAGTTGTCTGAAAACATTTCGGCAACTAATGAACAAAGAGCAAGTAAAGAAAACTATGTAGAAATTTTGAAGAGTTTTGTGGATGATTTGAAAAATTCTTCTCTCACAGTGAACGACATTGATTTTGTATTCATGAAACATTTTTCGTTTATACCTTCCCAGACTGCTAAAGAAGGAGTTATGGATGTCTCGCTTTACGACCACAGCAAAACAACAGCCATGCTCGCCCTTGCTCTGTACGATTATACACAAGGAACCATACAAAATTACAGAGATTTAAAAAGTCTCAAAAACGAGGAAACGTTTTTGCTTGTTGGTGGCGATGTTTCAGGCGTACAGAACTTCATAAATCGAACTTCTTCAGAAGGAGCTCTCAGATCGTTCAGAGGTAGAAGTTTTTTCATCGAACTGATGCAGGAAGTTATAGTTCAAGAAATACTCGACAGGACGAATTTCTTCAGACCAAACGTTCATTTTGTAGGTGGAGGCCATTTTTACATTGTCCTATCTAACACTGAATACGTTAAAAACGTACTCGAAGAGATAAAGAAAGAAATCAACGAGTGGTTCTTTAAAAAGGGATTGGAAATGAGGATATTGATTGACTATGTTCCATTTACACCAGATGACGTTAAAAATATGTCCGTAGTATTCGAGAAACTTTCCGAAAAAGTGAACTCACGGAAACTGAAACCATATTCAAAAGAAGAGCTTGAATCTTTGTTTGAACTGAATTATGACTGTGAACTCCAAACCTGCAAAGTGTGTGGTAGTAAGGTAAATGTGCTGTTCAGATTGAGAGATATGCCCGATGAAGAACCTATTGCATGTGAGATGTGCAGACAATTTTATATTATCGGCAGAGAAATACTTGAATCCAAACGTGCATACATAGTTGAAACTGATGAAAGAACTGATATGAATACGATTGACGTTCTTGGAAAACGTTATTGTTTTTCAGACAAACCGGGAAAAGGTTTTAAGATTCATAACATCTACGATTTTTCAAAAGATGAAGATGAAATAGTGCGTTTACGGGTTATAACCTATGCCAAACATTCCGAAATTGAAAAAGTTGGCGAGGAAGCACCCGGGAAAAAGATCGCAGCTTTCAAAGCCGATGTTGACGGACTTGGGAATATATTCAAGAATGGATTCAAAGAGAAAACTCTTTCAAGGCTCAGCACACTTTCAAGAATGCTGACTTATTTTTTCAAGCAGAAGCTCAGGTTTTTACTTGAAAAAGGTGATGTGAAAAGAAACATAGTGGTTATCTATTCTGGTGGAGATGATCTGTTCTTAATAGGCGGATGGAACGATGTTTTAGACTTTGCAAAAGATTTGAGGTATGAATTTAACAGATTCGTTTCCAATGAACTTGTAACCTTTTCCGCTGGATATGTTCTCACAGACGAGAAGGCAAGTATATACGAAATAATGAAATTATCAGATGAAGTTGAAGATCTTGCCAAAAGCAACAAATACGGTGAGAAAGAGAAAAATTCAATCGCATTTTCAAACGCACTTCACAGATCTGGGAAATCGCTTGAAAAAGGTATTGCCATAAACTGGGATGAATTTTTGAACGATTTCTGGGCTGTCTACTCCAAAGTTAAAAATTACGCCGAAGCTCCGAACACAGATAGGGCTCTGATAAGAAAGATACTCACCATGTCTGTTGAACCTTCTCCAATGGACAAAGCGTTTATTGCTTACATGATTGGAAGAAAAGGCAAAGGCGAAGAAGATGAAGAAGGAAAAGATCCAGAAAAAGATTTTCTGAAATTTTTGCTTTCAAAAGGCGGGACAAAACTGAAAGCACTTAATACGATCATGCAGTTTGCTGATTTGCTTTTTAGAAAAAAGAGGGAGGTGTGAATTAATGGGTAGAGAAAACCGCCCAAATAACCAGAGAAATCAGGTTAATCAATTTCCTGTTGCAGAGAATTTGAAGGAAAAGTTTTCAAATCCTAATTTTTCTTTTTCAAACTATGAGATAGAAGAACTTATAAAAGACTGCAAAAAATTCGGAGAAGAACTTGCAAATAATAGGTTTAAGATGGCTCAACTCAGAAAATTTCATTCCCACTTTACAAAGATCTGGACGTTTTTGAGCTCACAGTCAAAAACAAAAGAAGAAAAGTTTAACGAAGTAAAGCCACAAATTCAGTTTTCAAAAGTTTATCTTGCGTATCAGGCAGCAAGAAATAGAGGTGATGCATATTCTGAGTTTGAAGGTGTGATTTCAGCTTTGATTGATAAAGTGGGAAGTTATGAAGACTTTGAAAAACTGAAAAAATTCATCGATGCCCTTGTGGCTTACCATAAATATCATGGTGGAGATTAAATGGAGGTGTGAATTATGGAAAACAAACCTGTCCTTGGCAAATTGATTATAAAGGGAAAAATAGTGCTCGAAACGGGGCTTCATATTGGTGGAACTGACACAGGAATAGCAATAGGTGGACTGGACAATCCAATAGTTAGAAATCCATTGAATAATCAACCTTACATACCCGGAAGCTCACTGAAAGGTAAAATGAGGGCTTTGTTTGAAAGAATTCAAAATAAGAAGCTAAAAAGTATAGATAAAGAAGGAAAAATAAAAAGACACGAATGCTCTGATCCAAATTGTGAAGTTTGCAGACTTTATGGTTCAGTTGATAAAGATGGGAAAAATCTGCCTTCAAGATTGATCTTTAGAGACAGTTATCTCGATGAAGAATCAAAAGAAATGCTTGAGAATATGGAAACTGATATGCCTTATTCAGAAATAAAATCTGAGAACGCTATAAACAGAATAACTGCTCAGGCTGATCCAAGAAACATTGAAAGGATACCAAAGGGTGTAAAATTCGACTTTGAAATTATTTATACAAACGAAAATAAAGACCATTTTAAGGAAGATATCGAGTCTCTCATAACTTCTATGAGATTGCTTGAAGATGATTATCTGGGCGGTGGTGGAAGCAGAGGAAATGGGAAAATAAGGTTTGAAATAAAAGAGGTTGAATATCGAAGTAAAGATTTCTACACTGAAAATAAAGAATCGAAGAAACTTGAAGTAGACGGAGGGATCGAAGAACTGAGCAATAAAATAGTTGGAATTATCAAAGATTAAAAGGGTGATATCAATGAAAAAGCTGGTCTTTTTGAAATTCAAGAGCCCTTTCAGGAACGGCGGGCTCAACGAGAGTAATGAAACTCTTGGAACTATTCACTCTGATACCATATTTTCTGCTGTTTCGTATTGTGCTTTCAGACTTTTTGAAGATAAAGCAAAGGATTTTGTAAAAACATTCAGAGTATCATCTCTGATGTTTGCTTTCAGAGAAAATGAAAAATATGATTATCTTGTATTTAAACCGTTATCTTTCAACACTTTGAAAATAAAAAAAGATTTTAAAAAAGCCAAAAAACTAAACTACATTCCTGTATCCAGAATCAATGATATAATTAAAGATCCTGAAATTCTTACCGATGAATCTTTTCAGAAACATAACAATCCGGTAGAAATTCAAAGAATCGCTTCGAACTCACTCGATAGAATCACCAACAATTCAAATCTGTACTTTTTAGAATCCGTGTTTGTGAAGCCTGATTATATTCCCTACATAGTTGCAGATTATGATTCAGAATACGAAAACATTTTTATCTCTTCTATCAAACTTCTTGGTGATAGTGGACTGGGTGCTGATTCTACACGTGGTTTTGGACTTTTCGAACCTGAGTTTCATGATGTGCCGGATTATTTCAAAGCAGAAGGAAGATTCAATCTACTGCTTTCACTTTACTATCCATCAAAAGAAGAGATAACGAAGATATCCGATAACTGTATTTACAAAGTGATCAAAAGAAGAGGTCATAAAAAAGATACGGTTGAAACAAAACCAACGATTAATTATCTATCAGAGGGTTCTGTTTTGGACTTCAAACCGGCTATAAGGGAAAACATGTTTCTGGATTCTATCGGTGTTTATTTACAAACTTCTCCTCTGGTTATGTCCTTTGGTGGTGATGAAATATGAGTCTTGCAAAGAAATACAAAATGACATTGAGAACTTTATCACCTGTTCATATCGGTAATGGAGAGAAGATCCCAGCTTTGTTCTTTGCAAAAATAAATCAGAATGAATTTGGTAGATTGAAAGAAAACAGATTCTTTGAAATTTTCTCAAAAAGCATCGGAACGATGAAGAGAGAACTTCAAAAAGGTTGGGGAATTCCAATACTTAACGAAGTCATCAGAAATATTCGATTGAACAGATCCGATTTTTTATACTTCTGCCAGCTGGATGCTTCAAGATTTCAGGGTGAAGTGAGTGAATTTGTTCACCATCCAAATGGTGAATTCTATATTCCAGGCAGCAGCTTAAAAGGTGCTTTAAGAATTGCGTTGCTTTTCAAAATTCTTGAACCAATTAAAGAGAAGTTAAACCAAAAAGTCGAAAAAGAGTTGAGAGATTCACGCAGGATCACACGAAGACAACTCGCAAGACTTTTGCGTGATTATGTGGACAGTTATATAAGAAACGCAACGGAAAATAAATTGAAAATCAACAGCGACTACATGAGAGCCTTCAGGTTTTTTGATAGTGAACCCACTAACACAAAACCTAAAATAGTGGAAATGATGCTGTTCAAACTATCTTCTGATAACTTTATTAAAGTTGACAGCAGGAGAAGAGGGCTTTTAGAAGCTTTGCCAGAACAGGTGGAAATAAAGTTTGATGTATCTATTGACATGGGAATAATAGAAATGCTTGAAAGAGAATTCCAAAAGTTCCAAAGCCCTATTCCAGAAAATCTGGACGAGTTGCTGAAAATAGCCGATGAATTTTATAGAAAGGTTTTAGAAGAAGAAATAAAATTTCTTGAAAATTATGACCACAGGGCTGTGACAAATAAAGTTATTACCTTTTACAACAAACTTTTGAAAAATTCAAAAAAGATAATCCATCTTGGCTACGGCGGCGGTTCTAATGCTATGAGTTTGTTTTTACTATTGAGAGATGATCTAAAAAAGAAAATTCGAAATGTTATTAGAGATCACGGAAATATGCCTGCGCCACTTTCAAGAAGATATGTTGTATTTGAAGAACATGGTTTTATAAAAGCGGCGGTGCCATTTGGATGGTGTGAGGTGGAAATATAATTGTTAATAGGTAGATTCCCATTGTACACAGATTTAGATGTTGAAGAGCTTGAAAAGATAAAATTCGATTACGTTCTTGATTTGATAAAAAAGTGTTCGATAGCTACGTATGAATTCATAAAGAATGCTCCGGATGGTGTTCTAAGAGTAATAGGACCTTTTGAAGCCAAAAAAAGCAAAAGTAGATTGATAATATCAAGTCCTGTGCCAATGATTTTTCAAAATTTGTTGTTGGAGCTTCCACGAGTTGCAAATTGCGTCGTAAAAAGGAATAGAGCGTATGTTGATATATTAGAGGTACATAATTTATTCTCAGAACCTTCAGAGTATGTTTTAAAAGTTTTTTCAATGAGCCTTGATCTTGAAACCGCAAAGGATGAATTTAAACTTTTTATCGGAAAAGAATTGGATCCGCGACTCGAGCTTTTAGAGATAAAACGTTTTAAAGGCTACATGCTTGTACATTTAAAAACGTTTAACAAAGATGCAAGTGCATTGATAAATTTTTTGAGATTTTCTGGCTTAAAAGGCAACAGAGATAAAGATGTTTTAATATGGAGAATTGAAAATTCCTATTAATTTGAGCCCGGGAATTTCTCGGGCTCTTTTTTGTCATTTAAAATAGAATGGATATGAGAAATCCTGGCACAAAAAAGTGTGTGTAAAATATTTGAAAGTAGAATCAAAGATAAAAAATTTCCGTCGATGTGCAATAAGGAGAAAACCCCGGGGGATCGACGGAAAGATGA
>JARRBB010000074.1 GCA_029981435.1 Thermotogaceae bacterium
CTGTTTTTTACAACGAATGTGAGTGGAGCACCGGTGGTGGTGCCGTTCCATAACCCCGAAAGTATCTCAACTTTATCGTGTTCAAGTTGCATTCTTTTCCCTCTTCCGTAGCCTCCCTGACGTCTGAGTAGATCAGAGTTTATTCTGTCGATATCCACTTCAAATCCTGCTGGAAAACCACTAACAATACCAAATAGGGCTTCACCGTGCGAATCGCCGGCGGTTAAAACTTCTATCATCCTATCAGCTCCCGGGCTTTTTCTTCGAATTCATCTGTTATTTCTTCAACATTCCATATCTTGAAATTCTCTTTTGCTTGATTTATCCACATTTCTGTCCCACTTACGAAGTTCACACCAACTTTTTGAGCGATCGACAACAGCTTCGTTATTTTTGGATTGTGTACCACATCGTAAACGAGTTTGAGTTTTCTTATTTCTTCTTCATCCACAGGGATACATTCGTCGACATTTGGATACATTCCAACTGATGTGGTGTTCACAAGCCAATCAGCGCCACTCAGGGCTTTTGATGATTCTTTCAAACTGTGAATCTTGAACGTTTTGTCTTTGAATAGCTCAGAAAATCTTTCAACAAGTTTCTCGGCCCTTTCAACTGTCCTGTTGACCACACGTATTTCTTTGAATCCAAGCACACACAGAGCGTATACAATTGCCTTTGATGCACCACCGGCACCAAAAACCGTTGCAACGTCTGCAACTTCAAAATTTTCAACGGATTTTTTGAAGCCTTTCCAGTCAGTGTTATAACCTTTACCAGTCTTTGCATCAACGCAGTTCACAGCTCCGATATCTTTCGCATCATCTGATATATCTTTCAGATACTCAATCACATTTTCTTTATGCGGCACGGTTACGTTGAACGCAAGGCAATTCTCATCTTTTAAAAGACCGGTGACCACTTCACCAAGTTCTTCAGGCTTAACATCAAGAAGTTCGTACCTTAAATCCATTCCACGCTTTTCAAAGATGGGATTGAGTATGCTGACCGACATACTCTGTTTAACGGGATGACCGAGAAGATATATTTTTTTCATTTCAAAACCTCCTTCAATATTTCTAAAAAGTTGGGAAAGGATATTTCCACACATTCGAAGTTTCTCACTAAGACACCTTCTTCAGAAACAATCCCTGCTATAGCAAAGAGCATCGCTATTCTGTGGTCCATGTACGAATCAACCACTCCACCTTTTATCTTTTGAGGTCCTTCGATTCTGAAGCCGTCTTCGAGTTCTTCGATTTCTACACCGATATTTTTCATTCCATCCACCACTGCCTTTATCCTATCGCTTTCTTTTTTTCTGAGTTCTTCTGCGTTTTTCAATACAGTTTCACCTTCTGCAAAGGCTCCGAGCAGAGCAACAAGAGGCAATTCGTCTATCGCTGTTGGTATGATCTCGTTTGGTATCTCTACACCCTTCAGTTTCGAACTCGAAACTCTCACAGTTCCAAACGGCTCGGGCTCGTTTTCCTTTATTTCGTATTCAATGTTTGCGCCCATCAATTTGAGTATTTCGATTATACCTGTGCGCGTTTCGTTGAGACCAACGTTGTGGATTTCAATGAAGCTATCAGGATGTATCGCTGAAAGCACTATGAAAAATGCAGCGGAGGATATATCCCCCGGGACGAATATTTCGAATGGCTTGAGCTTTGAAGGTTTTAAAAAGATCGTGTTTTCCTCAACCTTTATGTCTGCTCCGAACGCTTTGAACATTCTCTCAGTGTGGTCCCTGCTTTTGTAAGGCTCGGTATAAATCGTTTCAGAATCTGCTTTCAATGTGGCTATAAGTACAGCGGATTTAACCTGAGCACTTGCTATTTTTGAACTGTAGGTTATTCCATGGAGTCTCTGACCTTTTATAGAAATTGGAAGATTGTTGTCATTGTTTCTTCCGTGTATAACTGCGCCCATCTTCCTGAGTGGTTCAACAACTCTCAGCATGGGTCTTTTCGATAGCGACTCGTCACCGTAGAGAACAAAAAAACCGTCTTCGATTGAAGAGAGATAACCCATCATGAGTCGTGTGGTCGTCCCTGAGTTACCGCAAAACAAGGGAATTTCAGGAGATACGATGTTTTCAGCAGGTTGAACTTCGAAGCTTTTCCAATCGCCGATTATTCTGTGGCCAATGCTTTCGAGAACTTTCACAGTTGAAATCGTGTCGGCTGCTTTTAGAGGATTTTTTATCCTTGATGTTCCTTCTGCGAGAGTTGAAAAGATGAAAGCCCTGTGTGTGATGGACTTATCCGGTCCTACCTCTATTTTTCCTCTTATTCTCTTTGATGGAAGTATTTGAATATCCAACTCGACCGCCCCCATGAGTTTTATTGCTGTTGATTGAATGTAAGATTCCTCACATGCACGTGCTCGGGATGACACAAAATGTTTCGTTCATTCCAGCAGACAACTTAATCAATTACTGAGAAGCACGTTTTAAAAATTCTTCCCAGTTTTCAGATTCAATCAGTTCCTCAAGATTGAGAATGGTCTCTTTAAATTTTTTCAAAGAGTTCAACACATTTTCTTTGTTGTGCTTCAAAATCTCGATTGACATATGAGGATTCTGCCTTCCAACCCGTGTCGTCGATTGATACCCAGGCCCTGCAAGCGAGGAAAATTTTTCACATGTTAACCTCAAAGCAAGGGATACAAGATAAGTCATGTGGCTCGTGTAACTAAGAAATTCATCGTGCTTTTCTGAACTTATTTCATACGGTACAGCATCTAACTTTTCTATGAATTCTTTGATGATTTTCAGATCGTTTTCATTCGTTTCATCATCTGTACAGATACAGAATTTTTTCTGTTTGAACATGTCTTTATCCCAGCCATCCGGTCCTATTCTTTCATTCCCTGCAATTGGATGTCCACCTATGAACCTCAAATTTCTTTTTTTCGCTGCTTCAATCACAGGCTTTTTAACACTGCACACATCTGTGATGATATAGGATGGTGAAAAATCATCTTCGTTCAGAATCTTTATGCATTCACTTATAGGAACTGCAAGGACCAGCAGATCAAGCTTTTCATTGAGAATGTCCCGTTTGCTTTTTTTGATATTAATTATGGGAATCCTGCTTTTTAGCAATTCTGTATTTTCTGGATTTATATCGTAAACTGAAAGTTCGATCTCATCGCGTTCAGAAAGTTTCAGAGCTATCGATCCACCTATCTGCCCACAACCGATTATTCCGACTTTCATACCAGTGTTACCTCCAGAACACTCTCAAGCCTTTTAACATCTTCTATCATCTGTTTGAATTCGTCGAAGTTCAGGCTTTGTTTGCCGTCTGAAAGGGCTTTTTCCGGTTCTGGATGTACTTCGACCATTATTCCATGCGCTCCCGCAGCGATCGAAGCTCTTGCAAGCGGTATGATTATATCTCTTCTACCTGTGGAATGACTCAAATCAACTATTATTGGTAAATGTGAAAGATTCTTTATGAGCGGAACGGCAGCGATATCGAGGGTATTCCTGGTGTATTTTTCGAACGTCCTTATACCACGTTCACAGAATATGATGTTTTTGTTGCCTTCGTTTGCAACGTATTCAGCGGCCAGAAGGAATTCTTCGATGGTTGACATAAAGCCTCTTTTAAGTAAGACAGGTTTCCTTGATTTTCCTACAGTTTGAAGTAATCTGAAGTTCTGCGCATTTCTTGCACCTATCTGAAGAATATCTGCATATTCCTCAACCAGGTTGACTTCGCTGTCACTCATAACTTCTGTTACAACGCGCATATCGTATTTATCAGCCGCTTCTCTGAGATATTCGAGTCCTTTGACACCGAGTCCCATGAAAGAGTACGGAGACGTTCGAGGTTTGAAAGCACCGCCTCTTAAAAACTTGATACCGAGAGAGCTCAAAAAGTCGGCAACTTCCAATATCAATTCTCTCGATTCAACTGCACACGGACCGGCTATTATACTGAAAAAGCCGTTGCCTATTTTAGCACCGTTCACGTCTATGACTGTTGGTTCTGGATTGAATTCTCTTGAAACTATTTTGTATGGTTTGAGCACCTGAATCACTTCTTCAACGCATTCGAGTGATTCGAAGGCTCCTTTGTAAGCATACCTGTCGTCCCCAATTATTCCAACTATAGTTCTTTCACTGCCTTTTGAAATGTGAACTTTGAACCCCATTTTCTCTGCAAGGCCAGTTACTTTTTTAAGGTCGTTTTCATCTGAACCTCTCTTTAAAACAATTATCATCATTCAGCACCCCCAACAGAATTTATTTTAGAAATATCTGGTCTCAAACTTTGAGCTCTTTTCAAATAAACATGATTGACTTTGAATGTTTCATCTGCATTGTAAAGTATCAGAACCCTTATGATCATCTCAAGTGAGTTATCGAAAATCGCTTCTGAAAGACACATCAAAGGAGTTGCATCGAGGTTTAATTTTTCCCTTGCAGCGGTGGCAGGATTGTAAGATTTTATATCCGGCGTTACGGAGAATATGATGCTTGCAATCTTCGAAACTTCAATCTTGTTTCTTTCGAAGATGCTTTTTAGAAGTTCTGAAACAGCTTCTTCGATTTCTTCTTTTGAATCCCTTTCAACACTTATTGCGCCTCTTATTCCAGTTAACAAAATATGCACCCCCCGAAGAAGTTTTTCAGAATTTTTCAAATAAAAAAAGGGCCTCCGTTTCTGCCCGGAGGCCCTTTTACTCTTTTCCTTCCGGGCAGATTACCAAAAAGGCGTCTGCCCGGAAGGTTTACTTCACGGGTAGACGCCCCATCTAAAGTAATAATAATATTCAAATTTTGATGATTTCACTCTTTTGATACTGTTCATATTAAAACCACCTGTTTTTATTTTGATACATTATACACTACTTTGATATATTAGGCAAGTTTTTAAGGAAAAAATTCCATTTTTTGTTTCTTTAAAATCCCTCACATTCGTTCGGGATGATAATTTTATTTTTTAGCATCGTCAAATTTCTTTCAAAATCTTTTTCAGATTCTCTATCGAAATCCTTACACATTCAAGTGGTTCGTAGGCATAGCTTTCCTGCTCGATTATGTACCATTCTGTTTTTCCAAATTCTTCGCATGTTTTTATGAATTTCTTGAAATCAACATCTCCTTCGCCAACAAGTGCTTTGTCGTTGGTAGCAGAATATTCTTTCAAATGAACTGTTGTGGCCCTACCTGGATATTTTTTAATTATTTCGATCAGATCATCATTTGTAACGCCAGCATGCATTGCGTTTCCTGTGTCAAGCTGCATTATGATATCCGGATTCAAATTATCGAAAAGCCAGTACCATGGCCATTTTCCATCTACCGGCTGGAATTCTATCATGTGGTTGTGATAACCAAGTCTCATGCCTTCATTTTTAAGCTTTTCAGAAATTTCGTTGAAAGTGTCTGCTATTTTCAGCCAATCGTCTTTGGACTGGGTCATCTCCTTTGGAAGGGCTGGTATAACGATGTATTTTGTCTCCAGCGTTCGATAGAATTCAACTGTATTTTTAAATTCTTCACCCTGCAAGAGGTTTATGGGAACATGCGCGCCGGCAACCTTCAAATTGAACTTGTCAAGTAGCTCTTTCCATTCTTTGGCACTTTTTCCATAGTTTCCTGCAAGTTCAACTCCTTCATACCCCATTTCTGCAACTGCTTTTAAAGATTTTTCAAGGTCTTTTTCGCAATCGTGGCGAATAGAATAAAGCTGCAAGGCTATTTTGAATCCTGACATAGTTTTCATCTCCTTTTCTGCTTGTTTATTCATTATTCTATCATGGAATCAACCGGAATTTTTCAGTTTTTTCTGGGAATCCTTTCAGTCTTTGAGAAAATCATTCTTTCAAATAGATGTTTTCATCTTCTTCATCTTCAAGAACATCTGGAATGAACCCTTTGAATTGAGCTTTGTAAAGTCTGTAATAGTATCCACGTTTTCCCAGAAGTTCTTCATGTGTTCCGCGTTCAGCTATTCCATCTTTTGTTATCACGATTATTTCATCAGCATGCTTTATTGTTGACAGTCTGTGTGCAACGACAAGGGTTGTTCTTCCTTTTGAAAGTTCTTCGAGTGACTGCTGTATCATCAGCTCTGTCTCATTGTCAAGTGAAGATGTAGCCTCATCTAATATTAGTATAGGAGGATTTTTCAAGAACACTCTTGCTATTGCTATTCTCTGTTTTTGTCCCCCTGATAGTCTTATTCCTCTTTCTCCAACGTAAGTATCGTAACCGTTTTCAAGAGACATTATGAAATCATGTATTCTCGCTTTTTTAGCTGCTTCGATTATCTCTTCATCTGTTGCATCTGGTTTTCCATACGCGATGTTTTCCTTTATGGTACCTGCAAACAGGAAAACATCCTGTTGAACTATTCCAATGTTTCTTCGAAGAGATTTCAAAGTAACGTCCTTTATGTTTATCCCATCGATCAGTATCTCGCCTTCTAAAACATCATAGAATCTTGGTATAAGATGGCATAAGGTTGTTTTTCCAGCACCAGAAGGTCCAACGAGTGCAAGGGTTTTTCCGGCTGGGATCTTTAGATTTATGTTTCTCAAAACCTCGCTTCCACCATCGTAAGAAAAAGATACATTTCGAAATTCTATATCACCTTTCGCGTTTTTCAACTCCATCGCGTTTTCTTTTTCCGTTATTTCTGGCTTTGTATCCATTATTTCTATAAACCTCTTGAAACCAGCCATACCCGCTTCAAACTGTTGGGTGAACATCATCAACCTGCGAATTGGCTGTAAAAACAGTTCTACGTAGAGAAAATAGGCCACTAATGAACCGGGAGTTATAACTCTCTTTATAGTCAGATATCCGCCGATAAGAAGAACAGTTAACTTTAGAGAGTTAGTGAGAAAATCTATTCCACTGAACATTTCCGCCATAGCCTTGAACGCCATTTTTCTTGCCGTCACAAACCTCTGGTTTCCAGTATTGAATTTTTCTCTCTCGATATCTTCGTTTGTAAAAGATTGGGTTATTCGTATACCTGAAATGCTGTTTTCAAGCTGTGCATTGACATCTGCTATTTTTCGTCTTTCTTCCATGAAAGCTTTTGACATCTTTTTTCTTTTTTGCATACCAAACCAGACGATGAACGGAAGATATGTGAATATAATTAAAGTCAATCTCCAGTCCGTTCGCATCAGGATTATAAAAGCTCCAATAAGTGTGACAAAAGAGATGAAAAGATCTTCAGGGCCGTGGTGTGCAAGTTCGGTTATATCTCTCAAGTCGTTTACAATCCTTGACATTATCTTTCCAGTTCTCACTTTATCGAAAAAGCTAAAAGATAAGGTTTGGATATGCGAGAAGATATCCTTTCGCATATCGTACTCCATTCTGACTCCAACCATGTGTCCCCAGAAATTTACCACGTACGTGAAAAACGCCCTCATCACAAAAAGAACGCCCAAAAATATTGAGACCTTTATTATTCCGTTCATATCTGCATTTGGAATGTAAACGTCGAGTGCTTTTCTTGTGATACTTGGAAAGAACAGATCTATTCCCGCTATCAAAAAGGCACAGATCATATCGATTGTGAAGAGAAAAAGGTGGGGCTTATAATATGCAACAAAGCGCTTAATTATTTTTAGCACGTTGAGAAGAACCTCCTGGTTGTTTGATCTTCAAAACAATTATATTTCTATATGCTTTATGTGTCAAGGTTAGCAGATCAAACAA
>JARRBB010000075.1 GCA_029981435.1 Thermotogaceae bacterium
AACAGAGGCTTTTGGTTTGGAAGAATCACCTCTGACGTAGTAAGTGTATTTTGGAATAGTCAAATGAACTCTTGCGGTTTTTATAGCTTCTAAACTTGATATAGTTCTCTCGAGTTCACCCTGAAGAGCCACCTGATATCTCACCTGTTTATCGAAACTGGTGGAACCAAAAGGCTGAGTATCGAGTATTTCAAATCCTCTTGATATACTTCCCAGCACTCCCTCGGTTGCCAGCTTCATTCTCACAGAATATACGTTCACACTATCCGGCACAAGTATGGTGCCACCGGATTCCGCTTTGTAAGGAATCCCCATGTCTTCTAACTTCTGGATTATTACTCCTGCTTCTCTTTCACTGAGGTTTTTCACGAGGATTACGTAATTTGTCTTTAATCCAATTGAAAGGAGTGCTATCAGAACTATCAGAACGGATAACACTGAACCAATTATCAATATTTTCTGGGATGTTGTATAATTTTTCCAGCGTTCCTGTATGAAATTATTGAAGAACTCTCTGATTCTTCTAAGCAGCTCCATAAACCGCCCTCACCTTGTAAAAAACTGGAAGGCTCGTCTTCAAGAACATTTTAGTGGATGTTCTCAATTATCTTCTGATAGAATTTTCTCTTCCAGCGTTTGTCTTTTATATATTTTATAGTATACACCTTCTTTTCGTAAAAGTTCCTCATGTTTTCCCTGTTCTATAATTTTACCATTATCAAGAACCACTATATGATCAGCGTCTTTCACAGCTATGATTCTATGAGATATTATTATAGACGTCCTTTGTTTCATGTAGTTTTTCAAATTTGCAAGTATCTCACGTTCTGTGTTCGCATCAACTGCCGAGAGTGCATCGTCGAGTATGAGTATTTTGGGATTCATAAGCAATGCCCTTGCCAGAGTTACACGCTGTCTCTGACCACCAGAAAGGCTCAAACCCCGTTCTCCAACAACAGTTTCATATTTTTGTGGGAAGCTCATAATCGTGTCATGAATCTCAGCCAATTTTGCAGCTTCAATTATTTCTTCCATACTCGCATCAGGTTTTCCGAACGCTATGTTTTCTTTTACGGTTGTTGAAAACAGAAACGTCTCCTGGGGAACCACCGCTATGTCTCTTCTTAAAATTTCATAGGGAATTTCGTTTATATCATAATCATCGAAAAATATTTTTCCATCAGGCACCTCATACAGTTTTGTTAGCAATCTTGCAATTGTGCTTTTACCACTTCCAGTTCTTCCTATTATTCCAATTGTCTGACCCTGTGATACGTTTAAACTTATATTTTCAAGTGCTTTAACTTCCGTTCCCGGGTAGATAAAACTCAGGTTGTTTATTCTGATATTACCTTTAAGTGATGCCGTTTTTGGAGCAATACTAACGTCTGAAATCTCGTCTTCTTCGAGGATTTGATTTATTCTTTTTAAAGATGCAAGGCCTCTTTCAATTATATTAACAACCCATCCTATTGAAACCATCGGCCATACAAGCATACCAACGTAGGATGTCTGTGCGATGAGATCACCAAGTGATATCTGGTTTTTAATTACCATCGCACCACCATACCACAGGCTTATCGCTAAACTGACGCCGGACAATGCTGTTATCATAGGAAAAAACGTCCCCCAGAGTTTCACCAAGTTCACGTTCTTTTCAACGTAGTCTTCACTCAGATTTCTGAACTTTTCTATTTCTCCTTTTTCCTGAACATAACTCTTCACAACCTGTATCCCTGAGAATGTTTCCTGAGTTGTATCTGAAAGTTTCGAAAACCCTTCCTGAACAACCATAAAACGCGAATGTATCATCTTACCAAAAAAGACAGAAAGGATTGCAATCACGGGAAAAGGTATACAGCTTATTATCGTCAGTCTCAAATCTATGGTTTTTACCATTATACTTATACCTGCTATAGTTAAAACTGTAGCATCAACGGCCATTATTATGGCTCTTCCAAACATCATTCTCACGGCGGTTATATCGTTCGTTGCTCTCGCCATTAAATCTCCAGTTTTATTTCTATCGTAAAATTTAATAGGTAATTTCAAAAACTTCTCAAAGAGCGTTTCTCTCACGTAATAATCCACCTTCATGGAAGAACCAATCAGGAAAATGCGCCACAGGAATCGCGAAGTAAACATAAGAATTGCAAGGAAAACTATAAAGAAAATTTGATCTCTCAACTCAGCAACGTTTAAAGTTTTTTCCTTAAGGTTGTCAACCATATTTCCTATTATTCTCGGGACAAAAAGTTGTATAATATCAGTAAAGATTATCCAGAAAAGTCCAAAAAGATAATTCAAAGTGTTCTTTTTTAAAAATTCTAAAAGATAAAGAGGAATTTTTCTGCTTTGGATTTTGGAACACCTCCAATAATTAATAGAATTGAGGATTTGATTATCTAAAAATATTCTACCTCAAAGTTCTGTAATATATCAAATCTGAGTAATATGGTAAAATAATATTGAAAAAAATTTATGAGGTGATACAATTGCCAGACAGAAAAGAGCCTATATTGATTGTCGAAAACCTCAAAACATATTTTGAACAGGCCGAAGGAACTGTAAAGGCTGTTGATGGTGTCAGTTTCGATTTGAAACCTGACGAAGTTATTGGCATAGTTGGTGAAACAGGTTCAGGAAAGAGTGTCACCGTCAAGTCGATAATGAGGTTGATATATCCACCAGGAAGGATTGCTGATGGTAAGATTCTTTTCAAAACCGATGAATTTTCGCCTGGTAATCCACAGTATGTTGATATAACAAAACTTTCAGAAGAACAGATGACGAGAATACGTGGAAAGCATATCAGTATGGTCTTTCAAGATCCGATGACGTCGCTGAATCCGATGTTCACAATAGAAGACCAGATGATCGAAACTATAATGTTTCATAGAAAAGTGGATGAAAACCAGGCAAGGGAAATTGCGCTTGAGATGCTTCATAAAGTTAAAATTCCCGATCCGGAAAGAAGGTTGAAAGATTATCCATTCCAGCTTTCTGGTGGTCAGAGGCAGAGAGTAGTGATTGCGATCGCACTCTCCTGCAATCCAGAAGTTCTTATCGCAGATGAACCGACCACGGCACTTGATGTTACAGTTCAGGCACAGATATTGGAATTGATGGAATCTTTGCAAAAAGAATTTCATACGTCAATTATATTCATAACACATGATCTTGCCGTTATTGCCGAAGTCGCAAACAAGGTCATGGTTATGTACGGTGGCAAAACCGTAGAATACGCTGATGTATTCACGATTTTTGAAAATCCGATTCATCCTTACACTAACTCATTACTGAATTGTATTCCAAGGGTTGATGTAAAGCAGGATTCACTCAGCCCAATACCGGGACAGCCTCCGGTAATACTCAACGCTCCACCTGTCTGTCCTTTTCTTCCAAGGTGTAATTTTAGAACCAAGAGATGTGAAGAGGAATTACCGGGACTTGTTGAAGTCTCACCTGGACATTACGTCAGATGTTTTGAGGAAATAATTGAAAAATTATTCGTAAGTACAAGGGGTGGTCAAAAATAAATACTAACGGAAACACTTTGCTTAAAATTGAGAATCTTAAAAAGTATTTCCCAGTGAAGGCGGGTTTCATTTTTGAACGAACGGTTGCTTATATAAAAGCAGTGGATGATATATCTCTTGAAATTAAAGAGAACGAAACTTATGGACTTGTTGGAGAATCTGGATGCGGTAAGACAACCGCTGGTAAGACTGTAATAAGACTCCTTGATCCAACGGATGGAAAGATAGTTTTTGACGGAGTCGATATAGCGAAACTAAAAGAAAAGGATCTGAAACCCTTTAGAACTAAGATGCAAATTGTTTTTCAAGATCCCATGTCTTCTCTGAATCCAAGAATGACGATCGGCGATATGCTTTCTGAACCTCTGCTTTTTCATGGAATCGCCAAAAATAAAAAAGAAGCGGAAAAGATAATAGGTGGGTTGCTTGAAGAGGTTGGTTTGAAGGCGTATCATGTTGATAGATATCCACACCAATTCAGTGGAGGTCAGAGGCAGCGAATAGCGATTGCAAGAGCTATAAGTGTAAAACCTTCTCTGATAGTACTTGACGAGCCAACAAGTGCTCTTGATGTTTCAGTTCAAGCGCAAATAATAAATCTCTTAAAGAGAATTCAAGAAGAATTGCATGCGGCTTACATATTTATTTCTCACAACCTTGCAGTTGTTAGGTTTATAAGTGACAGAGTTGGTATAATGTATCTTGGAAGGATCGTTGAGGAAGGTGATGTTGACCAGGTATTTGAAAATCCAATGCATCCTTATACTAAAGCACTTTTACAGGCTGCGCCGGTACCGGATCCAAGGAAAAAGCGCGAAAGAACAATGTTAATAGGTGGCTCGCCAAATGTAATAAACAGGCCGAACGGTTGCTTTTTTAATCCAAGGTGTAAGTATAGAATGAAAATCTGTGAACAGGAATATCCTGAATTTGTGGAAGTTGAGAATGGGCACAAGGTTGCCTGTTTTCTTTACAATAAGTGAATCATAATCTTTTTAGGGGGTGAGTACTTTGAGGAAAGGTTTAGTATTGTTGATTTTACTCAGTTTTGTTTTTGTTTTTGCTTTTGCTCAGGAAGAGCCTGAGTACATAGTGGAGGATTACACAGGAAAGTACGGTGGAACTCTGTACATTGGTATTCTTTCAGGACCGAAAACTTTGAATCCGTGTACAGCTTATGAAACCAGTTCTACCGATATCATCCGTTGGTTCCTGGACACTCTCGTTGATTTCAACAAAGATGGATCAATAAGAGGCGGTGCGCTTGCAAAAGAATGGACTATCAGTGATGACGGTAAATCCTACATCTTCAAAATCAGGAAAGGTCTGAAGTGGTCAGATGGTACTCCATTCACAGCGGAAGATGTTTATTTCTCCTTTGCGACCATCTGGACCGATAAGGAGCTTGCTGGAAACTCCTACGACGGTCTTCTTGGACCCGATGGAAATCCTTTGAAAGCAGAGCTCATAGACGAATACACGGTCAAACTAACCTACAATGAACCATTCGCACCGGGATTGAGACAGGTTGGAAGCGCTCGGATTCTTCCAAAACATGTTGTTGAGCCTCTGGTTAACGAAGGCAAATGGCTTGAAAGCTGGACGGTTGCAGACATAGATAAGATAGTAGGTATGGGGCCATTCATACCAGTGGAATACACACCTGATGTCAGAGTTGTTTTGAAGAGAAATCCAAATTACTACAGGGTTGATAAAGATGGAAACAAACTTCCATATCTTGACAGTCTTGTTTATCTCATAACACCCGATTTAAACACGATGAGATTGAAATTTGAAGCTGGCGAACTTGATCTTTATGGTCCACGTGCACAGGATTATCCAGATCTAAAAGCAATGGCAAGAGAAAAAGGCTGGGTAGTTGATGTCGATGGTCCAACTTTTGGTACACAATTCTTCACATTCAATTTCAACGCAGCAGATCCAGTAAAAAGAAAATGGTTCAGGAACGTTCACTTCAGGAAGGCCGTTGCATATGCTCTTGATAAGCAGACGATTATTGAAACAATATACAACGGTCTTGGAACACCACAATACGGTCCTGTAAGTGCAGCGTCCCCATTCTACAATCCAGAAATTGAAGAGAAATATCCATATCCATACAGTTTGACACTCGCAAAGCAGGAACTCATGAAAGGCGGATTCAGTTGGAATGAAGAAGGAAAACTGGTAGATTCTGAAGGAAATGTTGTTAAGTTCAATCTTACAACTAATGCTGGAAACACAGAAAGAGAGGATATGTGTAACATCATAGTTGATTCTCTTACAAAACTGGGAATGGAAGTTACGTTCTCACCGATCGACTTCAATACTCTCGTTCAGAAGCTTCTTAACACTGGCGATTGGGAAATGTATATGATAGGTTTAACTGGTGGAGTCGATCCACACGGTGGTTCAAACGTTGAAAAGCTTGATGGTGCTCTCCATTTCTGGAATTACAGTCCAGAAAGGAAAGAATATGTGAAAAACCTGAACGATTACTTCGTGCCAGAGTTTGAAAAGAGAGTCGATGAAATATTCAGAAGAGAAGTTGGTGAAATGGATCCTGAAAAGAGAAAAGCGTTGTTCTACGAATATCAGGAACTTGTAGCCGATGGATTGAACAGAATCTATACCGCACAGAGACTTTACATGTTTGCTTACAAGAAGGTATTGCACAACGTTGATCCTGCAGCATGGGGCGGAATGCTCTGGAATGCTTATGCTATCTGGAAAGAAGAATAATGTTTCGTTCTTTTGTGAACTTGAGGGCCAGGGGTTACTTATCCCTGGCCTGTTTATTAAAGGAGGGAAGGCTTCCAAGTGATAAAATACATAGCGAGAAGACTCATATTAGCAATACCCGTTCTGTTAGGAGTTTCCATAATATCTTTCATGATAATCTCCGCAGCACCGGGTGATTTTCTGGATGTTCTGAGAATGAATCCTGCCGTCGGTGAAGAGACTATAAAAACGCTCGAAAGACAATTTGGACTTGATAAAAACCCTGTGGTACAGTATTTTATATGGCTGAAGGAGGTTTTGAAGGGAAATTTTGGCTACTCTTTCCAGTTCAGAAGGCCTGTTTTTGAACTGATTTGGGGAAGACTTGGAGCGACTCTTCTGTTAACTATAACTACGATGATATTCCAGTGGACCATTGGAGTCGCACTTGGAATATTTTCAGCTCTGAAGCGTTATACTCTGGCTGATCAAATTCTAACGGTAATTGCATTCATAGGTATCTCCATACCTAATTTCTTTTTTGCATTACTGTTTTTATATTTTGCCGCAAAAACTGGATGGTTTCCAATAGGAGGAATAATCTCTAAGAACTTCGATCAGATGAATGCCTTTCAAAAATTCCTTGATTATCTATACCACGTTTTTGGCCCCATGTTAACACTTGGAACAGCGGGACTTGCCGGGATAATGAGACAAATGAGAGGGCAGATGCTTGATCAGATGGGGCAGGATTTTGTTATGTTTGCACGTGCAAAGGGTATGCCTGAGAAAGTTGTTATATTCAAGCATACTCTCAGAAACGCTATAAATCCTCTTGTAACTATGTTCGGATACCAGATATCAGGTCTTTTAGGTGGTGCTGTTTTGACCGAAACGGTTTTCGGATGGCCAGGAATGGGAAGGCTTATAATACAGGCACTTTTAGCTCAGGATCTTTACTTGGTTATGGCGTCTTTACTGTTGAGTTCGTTGATGTTGATAATAGGAAATCTGATAGCAGATATTCTTCTTGCTTGGATTGATCCACGGATAAGATACCGGTTCATGTAGGAGGATTGAGATAATGGACGAAAAAAAGAATGTGAATAAGAATATAGATGAACTCTTTGAAGTCGAATACATGAGCAGATGGCATTTGATACTGAGGGCTTTCAGGCGCCATAAGCTCGGTGTAATTTCTTTCTGGATCTTAGTTGTATTTTATCTTCTGGCGATTTTTGCCGATTTTTTGTCTCCGTACAGTCCATATCAACAGAGTTTGAACACAAGATTTGCTGCCCCCACGAAGATCAGATGGAAGTATAAAGGTGAATTCATCGGACCGTATGTTTATCCTGTTGTAAGTTACAGAGATCCTGTAACTTACAA
>JARRBB010000076.1 GCA_029981435.1 Thermotogaceae bacterium
AAAAGAAGAGAAAATTTTTAACGGTATTGAATATTTTAGTCAGAGTAGACGTTCTTCCAACTTTTACATTTATGGTTCTGGTATTTTACAAACAGAAGGAATAACAGAAAGCGGCAGTGTAGGTTATAGCATCATTTACATACATGACGAGAGAATCAAAAGAGGTATCGCCGCCTGGAATTACGGAACACCGGGAGCACCTTCTGAAATACAGGTGTATGGAATGGGGGTGCTTGAAAAATGAAAATTAAAAATCATGGCTATACACTTGTTGAACTTCTGATAAGTTTGCTGATAATATCGGTTGGTATTCTTATTCTTATGGGACTTTGGAATCAGATATTCAGAATGAATCAAAGATACAAAGTTGTAGGTACACTGTATGATTTCTTTGAATATTCTGGAAGTCTTATATGGAATTTGCAATCCGACAATGATCCAGTCTCTATAAACCAGAACATTGTTCATAGACTTTCAGAAGCTGAAGAAAGCTTTTTCGAAAGTCAGGAAAGTGCCTTTTCAGTTTCAAAAGAAGGAGATTTAGAATTATTTGAGGTACTTCCAAATCCCGATGGATATCTTACTTTAACACCAGTTCCGATAGATTACAAACCCGTGATAGCCAGAATAAATCTCAAAGTGGATTTTAACAATGAATTTGATATCACACTTCCAATAATACTTGGACCATAACAAAAAAGGGGGGATTAGACTTGCGAAAGGTTATGATAGTTATGGGAAGCGACTCTGATCTTGATGTTATGAACAAAGCAAAGGAAGTTCTTGAAGAATTTGGAGTTGAATATGAACTGCGAATACTCTCTGCCCACAGAACACCAAAACAATTAATGGAAGCTGTGAGTAATTTAGAAAAAAATGGTTTTGAGATTGTAATCGCAGGTGCGGGGGCTGCGGCACATCTTCCGGGTGTTATTGCCGCTTTGACTGTTTTACCCGTTATTGGTGTCCCTGTAAAGAGCGACTTCAATGATGGCCTCGATTCATTGCTTTCGATCGTTCAGATGCCCAACGGCATACCTGTTGCCACTGTCGGAGTGAACAGATCAAAGAACGCTGCACTTTTAGCCATTCAAATGCTTTCACTAAAATATGAAGATTTGAAAGAGAAACTCTTAGAATACAGGAAAAATATGGAAGCTTCTGTTATCGAAAAAGACAAAAAATTAAGGGGGAAATGATTCCCCCTTTTCCCATTTTACCCAAAAACCTTCTGACCTTCTATATAAACCTTTTCAACTTTGGATCTGAAATCAAACGGATGCCCTGTCCACACAACTATGTCTGCGTCTTTTCCAACTTCAAGTGAACCGACTCTATCGTCTATCTTTAAAATTCTGGCAGGATTTATCGTCACCATTTTCAAAAGATCTTCTTCTTTTGCACCGTATCTCAAGGCGGTTCCCAGCTGAATCGTTGTGTATTCAAGAGGGATAACCGGATGGTCGCACATCAGCGCTGCGAGTATCCCTTTTTCGTTTATGATTCTGATGGCTTCATAATTCATATCTCTCAGTTCCAATTTCGTTCTAAAGCCAAACAGCGGTCCGAGAATCAGAGGAATATTCTTTGATTTTATAAAATCAGCTATTTTATATGCTTCCGTTGCATGCTCGATGACAACATCAAAACCGAACTCCTCCGCTATTCTTATAGCAGTAACAATATCATCAGCCCTGTGAGCGTGAATCCGAGCAGGAATTTCCCTTTTCAGAACCTTCTCACCGATTTCAAGCTGAAGATCTATCTCCGTGAATTCTTTTCCTTCTTTAAGTGTGTTTTCTTTCTTTTTCATGTAGTTTTTAACCTTCTGAAAGTACTGTCTTATTACTGCCGCTGTTCCAAGTCTTGTTGCAGGCTGTTGTTTTTTCATTTCCCCATAGACACGTTTTGGATTCTCACCGGTCGCCATCTTCAAGCCTGCCGGTTCTCTGATTATCATTTCGTTGACTATTTTAGACTTGAACTTCAATATTGCTCCTTGACCACCAACAGGATTTGCACTTCCCGGAACAACCATCACGGTTGTCACACCACCAGCCAGTGCCCTTTCAATGGCTTCATCCTCCGGGTAAAATGCATCAAGAGCCCTGACTTCCGCTGTGATAGGGTTGGTCATCTCGTTTCCATCCTGATAATAATTTCCAACGCCTTCTTCAAAGAGCCCTATATGCGAATGGGCATCAACAAATCCTGGAAAGATGAATTTGCCTTTCACGTCAACTATCTCAGCGTTCTTTGCACTTATGTTTTTTCCAATCTTCGATATCTTACCATCTTTCACAAGAATGTCTCCAACGAATGGTTCAGAGACAATCGGATAGATCGTGCCACCTTTTAAAAGTAACTCCATATTAATCCCTCCTGTTTTGTTCGATAATCAAACATATTCTATCATGAAAGGTCCTCACTTTTCTAAATTTTTCAATAAATCTTCAAATTCAACATGCTATACTCTTTTAGTACCAAAGTTAAAAAATTTATTCAATCAAAGGATGGTGAAACAGACATGATAAAAAAGAAACTGGTGGTTCTGAGCGGAAAAGGTGGTGTTGGAAAATCAACGGTAGCTGTTAATATTGCCGCAGGTCTTGCAGACAGCGGTTTCAAAGTTGGACTACTTGATATAGACCTACATGGTCCAAATGTTCCAAGAATGCTTGGTCTGGTTGGAAGGAATCTTGAGGTTAATGACAATGAGAAGATAGTACCGGTTTCTATCTCTGAAAACTTCAAAGTGGTTTCAATCGCATTCTTGACCATGGGGAATCGGCCTATTATATGGAGAGGTCCTTTAAAGCACAAGATGATTCAGGAGTTTGTCGAAAAGGTCGAATGGGGAGACCTTGATTTTCTGGTTATCGATTCTCCCCCGGGTACTGGTGATGAAATACTGAGTACATTCCAGTTACTCAAAAAAATCGATGGAACTGTTCTTGTCAGTACACCTCAACAGGTTTCCATAGACGATGTCGAAAGAGCAAGAGAATTTGTGAAGTTGATGAATTCAAAAATCCTTGGTGTAATCCTCAATATGACTTATGTGGTTTGCCCCAAATGTGGAGAAAAGATACCGCTTTTCCCTCGAAAGAACATCCCTGAAGATTTACCTGTGCTTGTTGAATTCCCGATGGACCCAAAGGTTGCTGAAAGTATAGACAATGGAGAACCTGTAGTCTGGTTTATGAGAAATTCCGAGGTTGAAAAGCGTTTCAGAGAGTTGATAAATAAGATATTAGAATTACTGGAAAATTAATCAATGAGCAGGGATTCATCCCTGCTCTTTAATTTCTTTTCAAAATTTCGTGCATCCTTCTCACTTGAACCACAAATGCATCAAGCCTGCTTTCAATTATTGGTGTGAAAGGATTACCATCCGATTCCAGAAAAACAACGGGGAAGTCTCCTGCCAATTCTGCAACTCTTTTCAATCTCCTATCACTGAAGTTTTTCAAGTTTGATATTCCCTTTTTTATAATGGCTTCCGCTATTCTCGAAGGCATGCAACCAAACGGCCCGATTGAAATGATCCCATCGTATTCTCTCACTATATCATGAAGTGTTGCTCCTATTGTTAATATAGCTTCTCCTGTTACTCTTACATCAAAATACCTTTGCGCCGCTTCTATGATCTTCTTTACATCGATCATATGGGGAGTGTAAAATCCTGTTTTTGCGAATATACCTTTGACCCTTTTCTCGACGTATCTTTTTATGGCAATTTCAACTGTTTTATAAAGCTTATCCTTAAATCCAGAATTCGGTGATATTATCTTTTTCAAAAACAGATAATCGAGATAGTACATCCACTCCTGAATAGGAGAAATGTGCATTATTATTTCATTTTCTTCAAAGAAGTCTTCAAGATTTTTCCGCGAGAACTCATCGTTTCTGACATATATTTCACCTGTTAAAAGTACTTTTGGTACATCTTTCAGGTCAAGCCTGCGTTCAACTTTTGCAAACTTTTCAGAAATTTTTTCCAAAACTCTGTAAACTTCAGATAATGGCTGACTGGAAAAGCTTTTTAAAATTTCTTTTGAAGCTTCTTCGATAACTTCAATTGCTGTATCTTTATTCTTGGATAAAACTTTAAGATTCTGGGATACAGACTTGAATACATCAGAAATAACTATAGCAGCCCATGCTCTTATTCTGAAAGCTGTACCGAGCCCTGCGTATGCATTTTCAGAATTCAGGGATAGCAAAGTTACCCTATCGACATTGTTTTTATCAAGCCACAGGTTTATGTAATTACTGTACTGACCGAATCTACACGGTCCACGAGTATCCGGCATGAAATATATGGTGATCTCATTTTCATCTCTATTTTGAAGATATCTTATCAAACTCCCAAGTGTTAGTTGCATGGGTAAACATTCCTTAGATAGGGTGTTTCCACGACCCAGTTTAAATTCCAGTTCACCGGGTTTTGGACAAACATAAGTGTTAACACCATGATATTCAAAAGCTGCCGCAAGACATTTAGCACCGAATTCTCCCATTGTTGGAAAAACAACCCTGACTCTTTTATCTTTCAAGGAGAGAATTTCGTCTTTATCTGGAAGATAAACAACGAATTCTCCGTTTTTGTTCAAAAGCTGCGGTCTGAGAACTTTTTGCGTTCTACCCTTTTGCTCTTTCAATCTCAAATAACTTTTTACAACATCTATGAATGCTTCAATACGTGTTTCTATTCCAGCATCAGCTGTGTGGCTATCAAGCTCCAAGACTAACGATGGTTTATCATCCATTATATCTCTGAAAAAGGATATTATGAATGAATCCGGACCACAACTGAAATTTGTTATATACACCCCAAAAAGCTTGGGAGATTTTTTAACGTATCTTGCTGCTTTCAGTATCATCTCTCCCCAGGTCCAGTACATTTTTTCGTAGCCTTCTTCGTTTTCAAAATCAAGCGCATCAAATGCGATGACATTTATACCTCTACTTGCAAATTTTTCAGGTATTCCCATATTTGCGACAGAGGCAAATGAGTTGTAAGACCTTCCGAATATTACAACAGAGAATTCCTCTTTTTCAATTGAATCTTTGATTTCATGATATATAGCTTTTATTTTTTCTCTTACCCTTTCAAGCTTCTTTAATGCTTTTTCAAAAGCATACGAACCTTCTTCTTTTGTTCTGCCAATCTTCTTAGCTACTTCTATGAATTTATCTCTCTCTTTTTCAATTCCTTCAGAGAAATCAAAAAACTCCCTTATCAATTTTCGAGTTTCCAGCTCACTGAATGCAGATAATAACCAGTCAGGTTCGCTCTGAACGAACGGACAGAACACATTGTAGTTTTGAGAATTCTCAACCTTCATACCTCTTATCGCCGGTAAAAATATGTAGTCAACATCCTTTCTCAAAAGGTTGTGCATGAAGCCATGTGATAATTCCACAGGAAAACAAAATTCGGCTTTTTTGAACTCCCAGCCTTCTTTATCAGAGTAATCTGGAACAACTACTTCAAAACCCAACTCCTTGAAAAATGTATAGAACAGCGGGAAAAGATTGTTCATAGCAAGCGATTTGCTGATCCCTATTTTTAAATTTTCACCCTTTTCTATGTTTTCTTCCATATCAAAAATGAGTTTTTCTCTTTTTACAACATGATTGTATTCGCGTGAATCAACGTTGATATTCATTCTGATGTTCTCGTAAAGGTTACATACCCCACCAAACGGGAATTTTTTTCCGTCTATTTCTATTACTCTTATCCTACACTTTCTATCACATTTGGTTCTTCCACCAGGACAGATAAACTCGTTTCTGTATATTACTTCTCTGTTTATAAGCTCTTCAAGATCGAAAAGCTCGGGTTTTGCAAAACCAAGTTCAAAGTTTTCTTTTACCATTAGCGCCACACCGTAAGCACCCATCAATCCAGGATGTGGTGGAACCACTATCTTTTTTCCAACCAGTGCTGCCATAGCGATTGGAACGGCTTTGTTATAACAAACACCGCCCTGCATGAATACCTTTTTTCCAACGGGTCTGTTACCTTTTACCCTGTTAACATAATTCATGCAGACTGAGTAAACAAGCCCTGCACATATATTTTCCTTTGAGATTCCTTCTTGAATGGCCGTTTTTATGTCACTGCCTATGAACGCAGCACACTGATCACTGAAATTGGGGGGATTATCACCTTTGAGTGCCAGATCAGCTATCTCAGTATAATGAATGTTCAGCGATTCACCAGCTGCTTCTTCAAGAAAAGAACCTGTGCCAGCTGAGCAAGCTTCGTTCATAGCGTAGTCCACTGCCACACCGTTTGAGAGGAAGGTATATTTTGCATCCTGTCCACCTATCTCGAAAATGGTATCAACGTCTCTGTCAAAAAAAGTTGCGGCTTTTGCATGCGCCATTATTTCGTTGTAAACAGTTTTTGTTTGAGCGTGAAGACCAGAAATTTTTCTTCCCGAACCGGTTACTCCAAGTCCAATAATTTTCACGTTACAATCAAGCTGTTCTTTTAGTTTTTTGTAACATTCCCTTGAGGCTTTAACTGGATCACCAAGTGTTCTCAAATATGCACTTGCAAGAATGGCGTTGTCAGCTATTCTCATTAATACAGCTTTGGTAGTCGTTGAGCCAACATCGAGGCCTATTATACATTCATCGCCTTCAACGGCTTTTTTAAATTCCATGTTCTTGAACTCAACCATATCAACAAAATCTCTCAAGGGTTTATGAACAGGGAAAGTGGATTTCAACTCGTTGAACACATTTGAACTGTTCAAAAAGAAGACTTTACTTTGATTGATTTCTGAAAATTTATAAGCTCCAAACGCTTCGAAAAAGGTAGCTTCTTCTGGAATCACGAATTCAGCATATTTTGACAGATAACTCAACATGACTTCGATCCTTGTTGTACCACCTACTAACATTATCTTTTTTACTTTCGCCTGATGCATCAGATCAAGAATTCTTTCTGCCATTACTTTTCCCAATCCATTCAAGACCAATTCCTTTGAAACTCCCTTGTTCAAAGCATGAGTGCAATCACTTTTACAGAAAACAGAACACCTTGATGAAAGTTCATAAAAATCCTTTATTGGTCTTTTACCATCCAGCTCTTCTACTTTCAAGCCCATTCGCTTTATTTGCTGGAGAAAAAATTCACCAGTTCCTGATGCACACTTGTTACCTGTGTAAACACCAGATATATTATCAGCGATGTTCAATTTATAAAGAGTAAAATTTTCTCCGCCAGCGCTGACTATCGCCTCAACAGGTGAATATTTGTCTTTAAGGGCTTTGTATGCATATTCTGTAGCCTCTATTTCTGATATTTTTGGAAACTTCAAAAGGTTCCGTCCCTTTTTTCCAGTAACTACCACATGACTTTTCTCTGGTATTTCGCTCAAAATCCCCTCAAGAATTTTTTTGGGATTTCCATTGTGATTTATATTTTTTCCTTCAAAACCATCGTAAATCGATATACTGCTTGAACCAATACAGATCCCAAATCTTCTCATGAGTTAAATCCCCCATCTTAAAGTTAATCTAATATTTAATTTTAGCACCGAAATATTTTTTAAATTTTAAAATCAGGAGAAGATTCGTGAAAGATTCAGCACACTAACAC
>JARRBB010000077.1 GCA_029981435.1 Thermotogaceae bacterium
GTGTATTCATGCGGGTTTCAGAAGACAGGTTGGCAAGTGGCATAAATAAATGATTACAGAAGATTTTCGCCTGAAAGTTAGTCTTCCAGAAACAAAGTTCACAACAGATGGAAGGATAGATGCCCTGATCAACAACGCTGGTGGACTTGGAGGAAGACATCCAATTGAAGATATGCCTACCGACTTTTACAGAAAAGTCATGGATCTGAACATGACCAGTGCTCTCTATGTGACAAGAGCATGCATCCCTTACCTCAAAAAGTCAAAGAATGGTGCAATTGTGAACATAACCTCTATAGCTGCTTGGACCGGTGGAGGCCCGGGCGCGGGGATATATGCTGCTTCAAAGGCAGCCGTTCTAACGTTCACCAGAGCGTTGGCAAAGGAATTGATCAAATATGGAATTAGAGTGAATGCAATCTCTCCAGGAACCATCGATACAGAATTCCACAAGGAAACACCGCGTGAGGTTATTCAGGAATGGGTAAAAGGGATACCTATCGGAAGACTTGGTAAGCCTGAAGAAGTAGCCGAAGTGATATACTTCTTGGTTTCTGAAAAGTCTTCTTACCTCGTTGGTGAAGTCATACAAGTGAACGGTGGACAAATGTTTGTATGATTGGTGGGAAATGCGAATGATCGTAAAAAACGAATCTGTAAAAAGTAAAGTGGCTGGTGAAGGAATAGAAAGGAAAATCCTCGCTCGTGGTGGCAATTTAATGCTTGTTGAGGTTCATTTCAAAAAAGGTGCGGTGGCTGCTGTCCACTCGCACCTTCATGAACAGGTGAGTTATATAGTATCTGGAAGTTTCGAGGTCGAAATAGACGGCAAGAGAGAGATATTGAAGGCTGGAGACTCATGTTATGTTCCTTCCAATGTTCCGCACGGTGTTGTAGCACTGGAAGACTCTGTGATAATAGACATATTCACACCACAGAGAGAGGATTTTTTAAAAGAGTGAATTTTACTCGTGTAGAGGAAGTATCGCGGCAGAATTTTCGAAATACTTGAAAATAAAAAATCCTTTAAAATGATAAAATTTGAGGAAATGTGAGGAGTTTTAAGATTCCTCACTGTTTTGTTTTTCAAAATGACATAATAAAACCGTCATCTTGAGCACATGCGAGGATCTTAATTCGAATATATTGACAATTAACCTATATCAAATATTCTCAATTGATTTGAATATTTTTAATGGAGGGATAGGAATTGAAGATACTTTCATCAGGAATAATAGTTGCCGATATCCTTGTTAAAGGTTATAAAAAAATTCCAAATCCGAATGAGCTTGTGTATTCAGAACCATTGAGACTTGAAATCGGCGGTGGTGCAACCAACGCAGCGATAGCACTGGATTCTATTGGTGCCGAGACTGAAATAATCGGCTGTATTGGAGACGACGTGTTCGGTGAAGGAATTTTGAAATTGATATCCCAAACCAGTGCCAGAACAACCTTTCTGAAAAGATCGAAAGATTTTTCCACCGCCACGAGCATAGTTTTAATACCTGAAACCGGTGAACGTGCCTTCATTCACCATCCTGGTGCAAACGGTCATTTAACATCAAAGGACTTGGTAGAAGCAATTGAAAACTTAGACGGTGACCTGTTCAATCTTTCCGGCTTTGGTGTTCTTCCCGGGATAAAAATTGAAGAACTCAAAGAAGTATTCTTGAAAGCGAGAGAAAAGGACATGAAAGTCTCTTTCGATGTTGTCACGGTGGAAGAACTTGCAAAACACAGAAAAGAATTTTTAAATGAAATACTCCCACTCGTTGACGTCTTTCCACCAAACTTTGAAGAGGCGAAGATAATAACCGGTATGAATGATCCAGTGGAAATCGCAAAAAAACTTGGTGAAATCTGTGGCTCATTTGTTGCGGTAACCATGGGAGAAAATGGTGCTTACATTTCTAATGGTAAAAACGTAGTCCACCTGCCACCGCTTAAAATAGAAACCGTTGACACCACAGGAGCAGGTGATGCATTTTTAGCAGGATTGATATACGGAGCTTTAAAAGGCTGGGATATAGAGAAAACCGGAAAACTGGCAACACTCATGGGTGCATTTGCCACCACCCAGATGGGTGCAAGCGCTGCTTTTAGAGATAAAGAAAAGGTGAAACAATTTTTGAAATCAAACAACTTTGAGATCGACTAAGTGTTTTTGAGAATCTCTTCCATGTAATATTTCCAGAAGTTCTTAAAGAAAATCAGTATAGGGACTGATATGAGAACACCAATTATTCCTATTATTTTCGCAAATATCAGCATTGTCACGAGTATCAAAAACCAGTTTATCCTGACCCTTTGAGATGCTATCTTTGGGGACAGCAACCACATTTCGAGCTGATTTGCAACGACCAGAACGATTATAACCTTTATCAGTCCATAAATTCCACCGTTTGAAAAGCCCAGTAGCAAGGAAGGTATAGCAGTTATAATCACACCGAAAAACGGTATAAAGTCGGTTATTCCTGCAAGTACTCCAAGAAAACCAGCGTACGGAATCCCTGATATCAACATTCCAAAGTATGTTATCAAACCAACCAGAAAAGCCGTTATCAACTGTCCGGAAACAAAAAGCCTTACTTCACCGTAAACCTTACTGAAAAAAGACATCGTTTTCCTTATATTTGAATTTGGAAATATCCTTGGGATCAGCATTTTTAATTTAGGTCTCAAAGTTGTCATGTATATGGATGCAACTATTAGAAGTATCAGCCCTGTCATTATATTCGAAAACTGTTTTCCAATGTAGTTGATGGCATCTAAAAGTATCCTGTTGAAGAAATCTCCCGCTGTTTTCAATACAGTACTCAAAATTTCTGAAGTTATGTTGTCTTCTTGCGGTATCTCAACACCGGTTAAAAAGTTGTATATCTTTTTTCCTTCGTCGATCGATATCGGGACTATGTTGTATATGGCGTACACCATCAATCCAAAGAATATAATCCCGGCTATTATAGAAGATAATCTACGCTTTATCTTGAAAAACTTTTGAATGTAATCCGCTATAACGTCCACAATAAGTGCGAAAAAGAACGCTATGGTTATAGCTCCGACAACCTCTCCAACGTATTTCAGTAAAACGATATAAGCTATAAAATAAAACAAAATCCAGAACAGAGTCAAATCAATTCTCGATCTTTTGCTTTCATGGTTCATAGAATCACTTCACCTTTTTACTTTTACATTCTTCTATGGCTTTTCGAACAAAGCCATCGTGCTTTTCCAGAAGTTTCTGTGCAGAAACTTTATCATTTCCGCACTCTATCATAACTATCGCAACTTTCGGCTTCATATCCGATTTTTCCAGATACTCCCTTGCAACCTCTTTTGAAACATTCGTTGCCTTTGAAATTATCCTTACAGCCCTTTCGACGAGTTTAGAGTTCAAAAGCATAACATCCACCATCAAATTGTCGTAAACCTTTCCAAGTTTAACCATCGCTGTCGTACTTATCATATTCAAAACCATCTTTTGAGAAGTTCCAGCTTTCAACCTTGTTGAACCTGTTAAAACCTCAGGACCTGTGTTCAGTTCTATTTTCACATCGGCAACTTCTGCCATGGGAGTATTTTGATTGTTGACGATGCAGATCGTTTTGGCGCCGATCGATTTTGCATATTCCATCGCAGAGAGTGCAAATGGAGTTCTTCCGCTTGCTGAAACACCTATAACTATATCTTTATTTGAAAAATTGTATTTCTTCAGCTCCTCAATCGCAGCTTCTTTGTCATCTTCCGCTGCTTCAACAGGTTTCTTAAGTGCCCTGTCACCACCTGCAATTATCGCTATAAAAACACCTTCTTGAACACCAAAAGTTGGTGGTATCTCTGCGGCATCGGAAATCGCCATTCTTCCACTTGTGCCAGCTCCGGCATAGAACACCCTTCCGCCGTTTTTCAGAGCGTCAACCACCAGTTCCACAGCTTCCGCTATGTTATCTATCTTTTCCCTTATCGCTTCTATCACTCTTTTATCTTCTTCGTTCATCAATTTCAATATTTCAACCGTACTCATGCAATCGAGACCTTTTGATTTTGGATTTTGAGCTTCTGTACTTAAAAATTCCAGATTGTCGTTCATCTTTTATTCCCCCTTGAACTTAACTGATTTTATTAAATACATTTCTCGAGGAACGAAGCGACGAGAAATCTTAAGACCCCTCACATTCGTTCGGGATGACACATACATTATTTTTACAACGAGTAATCTTCTCTTTAATCTCAGACCTTAAATCATATCACCTTGAATTCAAAACCATCAAAGCTGCACCTACAGCAGCATCGTGTTTTGGTTCTAAAAGCTCGAAATCGCTGAACTCCTCCTTTAAAATCTTCTCAAAAACTTCTCTGTAATACCCTGATTTGAACAAACCACCACCGTACGTGATAATTGGTTTATCAATCATGTTGAGCTTTTGCGCAAGGACCTTTACCCCTCTTGAGCACCATCTCAAGCCTTTTTCAACTATATCCTTTGCGATTTCATCACCATTACTCGCTGCCTCTATTATTATCTTAGCAGCCCCCGCTATTCTGCGTTTTGAGAATTCTTGATAGTAAACATACACAAAACTCGACGGATCTTCTATGCCAAAGTAATTGAGAACATCTTCGTAGAAAGATGGTTTGGATATTAACCCATCTCTGAAATGAAGAATTTTTTTGACACCTTCAGTTGCCACCCAGTAACCCCCACCTTCATCATCAAGAAGATAACCCCAACCGCTGAACCTTTCTATCTGTTCATTGTTTTTACCATATATTAACGCTCCCGTCCCATTGATAACTATTATCCCGTTGCCGTCTTCAGTTGCCCCCCAGAGTGCTCCAATTGCATCGTTAGAAATTGACATCTTCTCAAAATTAGATATCCTCAAAAATATGTTTTTGAATATCTCCACATCCTTTGGTCTGCTACTGTCAACTCCACTTACACTCGCACCTATGCCCTTAACATCTTTCAGATCCACTTTCGCCTTTCCTAAAAGCTTTTCAACACCTTCATTTATCGTTTCATAGACGCTTTCAACACCATAGAGATGATAATTTATGCCTTTCTCAAGGGTCAAATGTCCAAGAATTTCTCTTTTTTCGTCTATCAAAGCGAATCTTGTTGAGCCTCCACCACCATCTATACCTATGTAAAACACGAAGCTCCCTCCTGATTTAAAAATATCATCTTCTTGAATCCTTTCTCTTAAAAACCTCATCAACTTCGCTTCTTATCAAATCACCGTAGGCTTTTGGTTTTCTGTAAGCATCTCCCCATGTTTCATATTTCCTGTATTTTCTTATCTCATCCATATCGAAAATGGCCATGTAAATACCTTCTTCCTCTCCAGCTTCTATCAGAAGATTGTTTCGATATCCATTCTTATAACATATAGGACTGAAAGCAGCGGAATGACCGAAGTTTTCACCCGGATAATTTACCATAGCAACTCCAACCATGTTTTCAAAAGCCCTTGTCTTCAACTGAGATAATCTATGATCATCCATTTCGCAAGCGTTCGGAATTAAAATTATCTCAGCACCCTTCAACATTAAAACTCTTGCACTCTCTGGAAATTCTCTGTCATAGCATATCATACAGCCGATTTTTACGCTCCCTTTCGATGTTTCGAGTTCTGATACTTTGAACTCATCTCCCGGTGTTAGAAGTGATTCAAGTGAAAAATCACAGGTATGTACCTTCGAATAGCTGAACAGAATCTTTCCTTTTCCATCTATCAAAGTTGCCGTGTTTCTCGGAGCAGGTTCGTATTTTTCAAGATAAGTGATCAAAATCGCCATTTCAAGATCTTTTGCAAGGTTCTGAAAATGCTTGAAAAAGAAACTGTTGTAATCTATCGCTTGATTTTTCCAGAAAATTCTCTCTTTTTCTTTCAAAGGATCTAAAGGATTATCAAGGGCACCTTCAAAAGGCATTGAATAGGCTATATTCCACATCTCTGGAAAAACAACAATATCTGCTCCAGCATCTTTTGCTTTTCTGCAGTATTTATCACCCTTGATGAGGTTTTGAATTTGATCCATTCCATACCCATAAATCTGTAAAAGCGCAACCTTTAATTTCAAAAAATTCTCTCCTTTTTAAATTATAGAAATTATATCATCTTGATATCCTACATGATATAATGAAGTGGTTTGAGTTACTCAAAGGGGGTTGAGTATGTATTTCTCTTTGATGCCAAAGAAAAAGAGGGAGAATCTGTACAACAGGGAAAGAGAATTTGAAGAACTGGAGAAGTCATTCGAAAGCGGCAGGCAGATATTGCTAACCGGTATCAGAAGAATAGGTAAGACTTCTTTACTTCAAGCTTTTCTCAATGAGCTTTCAGAAAGAAAGATTCCAAACATATTCATAGATTGTAGAAGTTTCGAAAAGGCTGGAAGCTTTGACAAAAATGGATTCAACAGTAGATTTAAAGCCCTTCTGGATAAAATACTCAGTAAAAATCTACAGATACTCAAAAAAATTTCCAAAATCAGCTTATACGGTATCGAATTTAAATTCAATAGTGATGTGAATAGATTTGATCTTTTTGCTTATTTGGACATGGTAAATGAATTGATGGATAGAAAAGGCACAAAACTCGTCATAGCACTTGATGAGGCTCAATTTCTCAGATTCTACGGAAGAGGCGGTAAGGAAATTCTCAATCTTCTGGCACACGTTTACGACCATCTTGAAAACATGATCTTCATTTTGACAGGATCTGAAATAGGTGTATTGTATGATTTCATAGGCTCTGAAAATCCAGAATCTCCTCTGTATGGAAGATATATCAATCAGATCACCCTTGAAAGGTTTCCAAAAGAAAAATCCATCGATTTTCTCGTTAAAGGATTTGAACAGGTTGGCATCAAACCAAAGAGCGAATATATCGAAAAAGCAGTTGAATCTCTTGATGGAATAGTCGGGTATCTATCGATGTATGGCTATATCGTCCAAACCACAAACGAATGGCAAAAATCCTTAGAAGAAGCGGAAAAAATGGCATTCAAAATTGTGAAAAAAGAACTCAACTCACTTAAAAACAGATCCGAAAATTACATGCATGTCCTAAAGGCAATTGCCTTTGGTGCTGAAACTTTCAGTCAGATAAAAAAATACATAGAGATTCATTACGGTAACATAAGTGATCAAACACTTAGTAACAACCTGAATGCACTTGTAAATTCCAGTTTTCTCGAAGTAGAATATGTTCAAGCCAAAAAACTGTATCGTATTCCAGATCCTGTAATTAAAAAAGTGCTGATTTCTTAGTGAACTACCACACCTTACAGAAGGTGTAGTTTCTTGCTTCATCCCATGGTGATTCGTAGACCAGAAGAATTTTCCTTCCGTTCTCTAATACGTAAGTCTTTGACTTCTTTATTTACATGTCCACATACACTACATATCTGACTTGATGCGTAGAATCTGTCTGCTCTGATCAATTCAATTCCATTTCTTTTGGCTTTGTAATTCAGTATAACTATGAA
>JARRBB010000004.1 GCA_029981435.1 Thermotogaceae bacterium
AATCTATTATAACCACCTTAGAAAGATTTCTTGGTTTATCAACATCGACACCTTTTAATTCCGCAAGTTTTAATCCCATAATATGTATCGGTAAAACTCTTATAAAACTATCCATACCATCAAACGGCATTTCGTATCCTAAGCTTATATGATATTTACTTCCTTCTTTTTCACCTATCGTTATAACTGTTCCACCATAACCTTCAAGCTCTTTAACCAATTTCATCTCTTCTTCATAACCTTCCTTAGTCAAATTAATCGTTATCAAACTCTTCTCATCCACTAAGGATTTTGGGCCATGCCTGTAATCAAGTGTTGGAAATGCTTCTGTATGTGATATTGTCATTTCCTGTAATTTCAATGAACTTTCCTTTGCTATACCGTAATACTCCCCAAATCCTAAGAAAACATAGTTATTATAATCTGTCAACCTCAACTTCTCAAATAATTCTTTCGATTGTTCTAAAATATCCTGTGCTTTTTCTACAATTTCTTTTATCACTTCACTACTTTCACCGCTCACTTCCAATGCCAGCGCATTCAAAATCATCAATGTCGATGAAAAGCTTCCTGTCATAACCACCGCTTCTTCATTAAGTGGAATGTGGATTTTTGAATCAGACAATTTTAAAAGTGAACTGTCTTTTTCACATGAAACACCAATTATATAACTATTATATTTTTTCTTTAGTACCTCTGCTGCTTTGACCGTTTCGGTTGACTCACCAGAACGTGATAGAACAAACGAAAGATACTTCCTTCCTTCAATCAAAACAGCATCACTCGAATAAAGAACTTCAGAACCAACGATAGCTTTGCTTGGTTTCTTCAAAGTCCTCACAAAAAATCTCTCTGCTGCTTTTGCCAAATGGTACGATGAACCACATCCCACAAAAAGGATCTCGTCATATTTAGAAAAATCAATACCCCTGAACAATGAGAGGATTTCATTTCTCAACTGGTAAATTTTTTGAATATTGTTTGATTCTTCAAAAACTTCTTTTTTAGTTATACTCACAGTATTTCACCTCGCATTCTAAGGTTTTGCAAAAATGAAATTAAGCCCAGATTTTTCATATTTTTCAATTAGCTTTGGCGACACACTGGAATCTGTTATAACTGCTTTTATCTCCTTCAGACCACAGACATATCCTGGAAAAACTTTACCGAATTTAGTATGATCAGCTAAAACGTATGTTTCCACACTTTTATTTACAAAAGCTCTTGCGACAGCAGCTTCTTCACAACTTGCCATAGAAAAACCAAATTTTTCCGATATTCCATCTATTCCCATAAAAAGTTTTGAAATGTTGTATTTTTCAAGAAATCCAACAGCTTCGTGCCCAATACACTCGTAAGATTTTTCTCTAACCTTTCCACCAATTATTATTAACTCTATATCCTGTTTTTCTGTTAGTTTCATCGCTACATTCAGCGAATTTGTAATAACTCTCAGATTTTTAAGATTAGATTCTACTATTTTTTCAACAAGCGCAAAAGTAGTTGTTCCACCACTTATAGCAATAAAATCATTGTCCATTAAAAATTCAAATGCCTTATTTGCTATTTCACGCTTTTCATCCTGTTGAGTTGAATATTTTTCAGCAAAAGAAAGTTCAACATTTGGCAGTTCCAAAATGGCGCCATTGTATGTGGCTCTAATGTACCCTTTCTCTTCAAGATACTTTAAATCACGCCTTATTGTCATTCGTGAAACCTTGAAAATATCACATAATTCTGAAGTAGTGACAGCTGTTTTCTCTCTTATATAATCCAGAATTTTCTGTCGCCTTACTTCTGCTAACATATTTTTCATCTCCAAATATAATTAACTTTATTTTTCTCTTTGAATTCTTTCATATCTATAAGTTTCCCGTTGTTTAAGCGGGACTCTTCTGCAGCAAAAGCCATAATGTGGCTTTCAAGTGATTCAATGGCCGAAGTACTTACCTTTGGATCTTCTTTTGAATATTTCAAAACAGATATTATGTACTTTATGAGTTCTTCATCTCCGCCACCATGACCATATTGATCCCATAATCTGACATTGTGAATTTCTTTGTCGAATGCAAACCGTTTAAGTTCCAAAGTGCCTTTTTCGAAATCACCAATTATTTCACCATGGGTGCCGAAAACCTTCAGAGTTCTGTTTATCTCATTTGTAAATGCACTCATGGTAAATGAAGCACGAACACCATTTTCAAATTCTATGTTTGTTATCTGATGATCGACTACATTGTTATCACATTTATAAACACATCTTCCGTATGGTCCTGTCTTTAAAGCATGATAAACATTTTCAGGAGTAACCTCATCTACAATGGTGTTAACTGGCCATCCTTTGTAATTTGGAATAGTGTATATCTTCACAGCAGAATAAGGACATTCGCTTTCAATTGGGCAATCTAAACATCTGTCTGCTGCATTCTGGGGTTGATTCTCAGGTTTAAAATGTATCAATTCTCCAAATGATGTTAAATACTTTGCTTTTGAACCAACTAGCCAGTACAATATATCGAGGTCATGACAGCTTTTAGCCAAGATTGAAGGTGCTGCTTCGATTGTGTTACGCCAGTTACCTCTGACAAAACTATGAGCAAAGTGAAAGAAACCTATGTTTTCCTTGTGCTCTATACCAATCAATTTTCCTATTTTTCCCGAATTGATAAGTTCACGTAGTTTTCTGAAGAATTTTGTGTATCTTAAAACATGTGCCACAAAAATTTTCTTACCTGTTTTTCTTTCAGCTTCAATGATCTTTAAGCAACCTTCTATATCGGTGGCCATCGGTTTTTCAAGAAGTAGATGGTAACCTTTTTCCAGTGCAATTACTGCAGGCTCTACATGCATCTTATCCATGGTAGAAATTATTGCAAGATCGGCAAATCTTTCTTTTGCTAAAAGTTGTTCCCAGCTTTCAAACTGATTTTCTTCGGGTATATTATGTATTTTCGAGATTCTCTCTCTCCTATATCGATTAGGTTCTGCAACCCCTACAATTTTGATCTTATCCTGGTAACGTAATATTAGATTTCCGTATGCATCGTAACCCCTACTTCCTGCCCCTAAAACCACAGCTTTGATTACGGCTTCTTTCATTCTATCCCCACCTCTTTTGATACAATATAACTAATTATAACTAAATATAGCACAAAAATTGTTATTTGTTGTTCAATTGTTATTATATCATCAAGAAGTTTTTTTTCAAAGAAAAAAGGTGTCCAAACAATTGGACACCTTTTCGTAATTACTTATGGTGCCGGAGGCGGGATTTGAACCCGCACGGGCAAAGCCCACATGATCCTGAGTCATGCGCGTCTGCCAATTCCGCCACCCCGGCTCAAACCTGGAGCGGCCAACGGGATTCGAACCCGCGACCCTCAGCTTGGGAAGCTGATGCTCTACCAACTGAGCTATGGCCGCAAGCATCTTGATTATACCACAGCTTTTTTTAACACTCAATATCCTTGATGAAAGTTCATTCAATTATATCAACATTTTCAAATACATGATATAATAAATTCGTGAAATTCATTACGAAAGCGGGAGGTGGAGTTTTAAATGTACATGGAGATAATAGACATAAGAGCAAGAGAAGTTTTGGATTCGAGAGGTAATCCTACAGTTGAAGCTGAAGTTTACCTTGAAGATGGTTCTTTTGGTTCAGCAATCGTTCCATCGGGGGCTTCAACCGGTAAACATGAGGCTTTGGAGCTCAGAGATGGTGACAAAAGATACTTAGGTAAAGGTGTTTTAAAAGCTGTTAAAAACGTAAATGAAATTATAGCCCCTAAAATTATCGGGATGAACGCATATGATCAAAGAGCTGTTGACAAAGCGATGATTGAATTAGACGGAACTGAAAATAAATCGAAGCTTGGCGCAAATGCAATTCTTGCTGTTTCAATGGCTGTTGCAAGGGCTGCTGCTAACTCACTGGGGCTTGAATTGTACAAATACCTTGGTGGTCCAAACGCAAGGGTACTTCCAGTACCTTTTATGAATATAGTTAATGGTGGTAAGCACGCTGATAACAGTCTTGATATTCAAGAATTTATGATTGTACCAGCTGGTGCACCAAACTTTGCAGAGGCTTTGAGATATGGAACGGAGATCTTCCATACGCTGAAGAAAATATTGAAGTCACAGGGACATGTTACTGCCGTTGGAGATGAAGGAGGATTTGCTCCAAACCTTGCATCAAATGAGGAAGCAATAAAAACTATAATAGAAGCAATAAAACAGGCTGGTTTAGAACCTGGAAAAGATGTTTTCATAGCTCTTGATAGTGCAGCAGATTCATTCTTTAATGAAGAAAAAGGAGTTTACTTGGTTGACGGTACTGAAAAGACGACCGATGAAATGGTAGAATATTACGTAAGCCTTGCTGAAAAATATCCTATAATAAGTCTTGAAGATCCTCTTGCGGAAGATGATTGGGAAGGATTTCAGAAAATAACTGAAAAACTTGGCAAAAAAGTTCAGATAGTTGGCGATGACTTATACGTAACCAACATCAAAAGACTCAAAAAAGGAGTTGAACTGAAAGCCTCGAATTCAATACTCATAAAATTAAATCAGATAGGTAGTGTTACCGAAACACTCGACACGATAGAATATGCTAAAACTCATGGAATGACATGTGTTATTTCCCACAGATCAGGAGAAACAGAAGATACCTTCATCGCAGATCTTGCTGTTGCAACAAATACAGGGATGATAAAAACAGGTTCTCTCAGTAGAAGCGAAAGAATTGCCAAGTATAACAGGCTTCTCAGAATTGAGGAAGAACTTGGAAACTCTTCTGAATTCAAAGGACTTTGTTCCTTCTATTCAATCGGGTGATAAAAGATGAGGGTAGAGAAACGGTTAACCCTCATTGATAATAAAAGAGTCCTAGTAAGATCCTGGAGACTTGAGAGCCCCGGAAAACCGCGGGCTCTTCTTTTGATTGTTCATGGACTTGGTGAACATTCGGGAAGATATGAAAAATTCGCAAGAGATCTTCTAATTAAAAATGGTATCGATGTTTATTCTTTCGATCTTCCTGGTCATGGTGAAAGTCAAGGTTTGCGAGGTTACGTGTCAAAACTCGAAGATTTTTTCAAAATAATTCACGAACTTTCTAAAACTTTCAAATTCACGAAAAAGAAAGTAATATTTGGCCACAGTCTTGGTGGTTTGATAGCAACCAGATATGTTCAGGAATATCCCGAAGAATTCAATGGATTGATTCTATCGAGCCCAGCTCTTGCTTTCAACATTGACGAATCCATTAAAAATATACTTTCAATTTTGAAGTTTCTGAATCTCTTACTTCCATGGGTTACTACAAAAAACAGAATAAATCCAGATCTACTTTCAAGAAACAAAGAAGCTGTCAGAAAATATATAGAAGATCCTTTAGTTCATGATAGAATTTCAATCAGATTATTTTGTGAAATGGTGAAAAATTCAGAGTATGCGAAAAGAAAAATCGAAAATATCAAAATCCCAATTCTGTTGTTTGGTGGGACAGAAGATAAAATAGTTCCGTTTAATGGAGTTAAGTTATTATTCTCAAAAGCTTCCAACAGTCAGATAACTGAGTTTGAAGGAGGTTACCATGAACTATTTGAGGATCCTGAACACTACGGTCCTCTTTTGGAAACTCTCTCAAAATGGTTCGAAGAAAAAATAATATGAATGGAGAGAAAATATATGAATGATTTAGAATACAGGCTTGAAATAGCTAAAAAAGCAGCTCTTATTGCAGGAAATTATGTTAAGAAATCTCAATTCAATATAAAGAGCATAGATCATAAAACTAATGTGTTTGATCTTGTTACGAACGTCGATAAAAAATCCCAGGAAATAATCATCTCGGAACTTAGCAAAACTTTTAAAGGCGAGAATTTTATAGGTGAAGAACAAAAACATTCTGATTTTGCTAAAACAGGTTGGTATATAGATCCAATAGATGGTACTGTAAATTTTATACACGGTGTTCAGATATTTGGTATATCTATTGCCTATGTTGAAGATGGCGAACCTGTTGTTGGCGTGATTTATTTACCCGTTTTTGATGAGCTGTACTGGGCAGAAAAAGGAAAAGGTACTTACTTGAATGGTTTAAAAATAAGTGTTTCAAGCAGAAATAATCTTCAGGAATGCCTTGTTGTTGCATCTCATTCTAACAATTTTCAAGGAATTGAAGAATTCGATAGGCTGAAAAAACTCATAGGTAAAATTAGAAGAATCAGAATGTTTGGAAGTGCCTGTTATCATGCCTGCATGATTGCAAGAGGTGCTGTAGATGCTTTCTGGTCTCATTATCTTAAACCTTGGGACGTAGCGGCAGGATATCTACTTGTTAAAGAAGCCGGTGGAGAAATTCTAAATTTAGAAGGTTCGAAGGGTGACATATTTCGCAATGATTTGCTTTTTACAAATGCTAAAATAAGCAAAGATATACTAAAACTTTTAAAGGAGTGAAAAAATTGAAAGGTAGACTTGAAATAATAATCGGTCCAATGTATTCTGGCAAAACAGAAGAGCTTATAAGACGTATAATACGGAGACGCATCGCCAAACAGGAAGGTCTGGTATTTAAACCAGTTATAGATACAAGAGACAAATCTTTAGTAAAGTCGAGAGCAGGGACGGTTATAGAAGCAATTCCTATTTCTCAGATATCTGACATTCTTAAATATATTGAAAAGGGAAAGGTAAATTTCATATCTATAGACGAGATTCAGTTTTTTTCAGAAACAATATATGATATCCTGGAAAATGTTTTGAATAAAAATATAGATGTTTTGAGCTCAGGACTCAACCTTGATTTCAAAGGTGAACCATTTAAAAGTGTGGAAGACCTGGTTATAAGGGCTGATGATATAACACTTCTAAAAGCGGTGTGTGTGGTTTGTGGAAAAGATGCAACACGGACACAGCGATTAGTTCTGAAAAATGGTAACTGGTTACCAGCTTCTAAAAGAGATGATGTGATACTTATAGATGGTTCAATAGAAAGTGTGAAATATGAACCGAGATGTAGAGATTGTTGGGAAATACTTGATTAAAAATGTTATTACTTTAGGTTATAATTTAATAAATCAATTGTTCCCGAATACTTGTGTTTTGTGTGAGCAAAAAATTGATTTCAGACAAATATTGTGCCAAGATTGTAGAGAAAAAGTGTTTGGGGTTTTTCCTGTCATGTCTGTAAACAAAAAATTCAGGTTTCTTGATAAGCTATGGACTTTTACAAAATATGATGAAATAAGAGATGTTATAATAAATTACAAATTTACTCCAAGAATAAGGTTATCAAAAATACTCGCCGAAGCCCTGTATAAAGTATACCGGTCTTCTCCTGAACTCAAAAATATTCCTCATATAACTTTTGTACCCTCAACAAAAGTTTCAAAACTCCAGAGAGGTTTTGACCACATAGAAAAACTCACATATGAATTTTCAAAAGTTTCAAATACAGAACTTCTTAAATTTTTAAAAGCAATAAACAAAAAACCACAGATTGAACTAGACGGAAAAACACGAATTTCAAATGTCATTGGAAAATACAGAATAGCTGAAATAAAGACGATCCCTGAAAAAATAGTTCTGATAGATGACATTGTGACCACCGGTTCAACTATTGACGAATGTGCAAAAGTTCTGAAATCTATTGGAATAAAAGAAGTTCATGGTCTCACGCTTGCATATAATTTTTGAAAGGATACGATTGAAATTGTTGTGGATAATTTTGATCATCGTTATAACTATTGGTTTCTTAGTTTATAAAGTCTCGGGTAATAACGAAATTTCCTCAGAAACTGAAGAACTGATTTTTTCTCCACATGCTCTTCAAAGAATTCAGGAGAGAAATATTCCTGAAGACCTTGTAAAAAATATCATCAACGATAGAAACTCTGTGGTTAACTATAGATTTGGGAACAGATTTTCATTGACAAACGGTGAAATAACCGTCGTTTTGAGTAGACACTTCGACAAACTTGTTGTTGTAACGGTCTACTGGAACAGGAAAAAAAGAAAGCAATAAAATTCCAAGGGGGTGTAAAATTCAAATTCAAAGATCCCAATGGTTCGAAATATACGCTGGAGGAAGTAATTGAAAAAATACGAACCTTCTTCAAAGATAGCTGGCAAAATGAACTAATAATAGGGACAGATTCTCACGCTTACAATTCTTATACCGTATTTACCACTGCCATTGTTGCTCACCGCTTAGGTAAAGGAGCCACTTACTTCTACAAAACTTATATTTCTAAAGAATACTATGAATTACGTTCAAGAATTTTTAAAGAAGCTCAACTCAGTATAGATACTGCAAATCTTCTTTTAAAACAGCTTATCAATGAAGATTTTCAAAAAATTTCAAGAATTGAAATCCATGTTGACATAGGAGAAAAAGGCCCAACAAAAGAACTGATAAAGTCAATAACGGGTTTTATATCTGGTAACGGTTTTGATGTGAAAATAAAGCCAGATTCATATGCTGCGACAAAAGTTGCTGACAGGCATACACTTCATAAAAAATGAATTTCTTTAAATATTCCCAAAGCCACTCAATACAAATCCTCTTATGTAATATCTCTGCAAATATAAAAAAACAACTACCATTGGAATAACCTGATATACAAGAGCAGTTAATATCAAATGTTGTGTTTCTGTAGTGGAAAATGCAAGAGATAGTCTGGATATTCCTACAGGCAATGTCATAAGGTGCTGTGAAGATGTTGTAACAATCAAAGGCCAGAGAAATGAATTCCATTGGCCTATAAACGTTAATATTCCGAGAGTCGCCAAAGCTGGTTTTAAGAGTGGTAGAATTATTGAAATATATATTCTAAATTCGGAAGCACCGTCTATTCTTGCAGAATCTAAAAGTTCATCGGGTATCGTCATTATGAATTGTCTCATCAAGAATATTCCATATCCGCTGACAACGAAAGGCACTATCAATGAAAGATAATTGTCAAGCCATCCAAAGAGTTTCATCAAGTAATAAACAGGTATCAAAAAGATGAAAACAGGAAACATCATGGTTGACAAGACAAACCTAAACATTATTTTTCTACCTGGAAATCTAAGTTTCGCGAAGGAGTAACCTGAGAAGGAACTTGTGAAGACCACTATCAAAGTTACTGTTATTGCAACTATAAAACTGTTTTTATAATACATCAAGAGTGGTATCCTCTTTAAAACTTCTAAATAGTTATTCCACTGAGGTTTCGCTGGTAACCATTTGGGGACATCTGAAAGTAATTCCTCGGGTGTCATGAGAGAAGCAGAGAATAGCCAGAAAAATGGCAATATCATCCAAAAAGCTCCGAAGACTATTATAGAGTATCTTATAAATTCAAGTAATATTCTTACCTTTGCTTTTTTGTTTTTATTCATATCCTTCTATACCTCCACGTCTAAATGTCCATAGAACCAACAAAGTTACCGAAAAAATGACACAGAACAGTAAGAAAGCCCCAGCAGAAGCTCTGCCCATCCTTAAAGATTGAAAAGCTGTTTCATATACATACCAGGAAACAGTCATAACACTTTTGGCAGGCGCATTTCTTCCCATTATGAAAGGTAGATCAAAAACTTGCCAGGCACCTATCATCCCTGTCGCAGTTAGAAAAAGCAAAGTCGGTTTCAATAGAGGAACGGTTATATACCAGAATTGTTTGAAAGGACCGGCTCCATCTATTTTAGCAGCATCATAATAATCCTGAGGAATATTTCTCAATCCTGCTGTCAAGATCAACATTGAACCACCGATTCCTGACCATATAGCGGTTAGCATTATTGAAAAAAGCGCTACATCTGGATCGGTTAACCAGTAAACTGGTTTGATTCCAAAGAGTTTCAAAAAGGAATTTAGTAAACCATTGTTTGGTCTATACAGATAACCCCAAATAGTACCAATCGCCACTTGAGGTGTAACAACAGGCGCAAAATAGATAAAACGCCAAAGGACGGAGAATTTTGCACCATTTATAAGTACAGCGAATATCAAAGCAATGGTTAGTGAAACACTAACAGTTATCAGAGAATATGTTAAAGTATTGAATAAGGCTCTCATGAACAATTCATTATTTAAAAGATACTCGTAGTGAGAGAAACCCACTACTCGGGCTCTTGATAATGGAACCAGCATATTCCATCTTCTTGTGGAAACAATAAAAGAAAATATAACGGGAAAACCAAAGAACAAAGAATAAAAAAGGACGGCAGGGAGCAAAAATATATACCCTGCCAATGTTCTTTTGTTTGGAGATTTGATCCTCATCAATTTCTCTCCCTTGCAAAGACTTTAAAATCAATAGAATTCTGCGAGTATTTCATCAATTTGTTTTTTTGCATCTTTCAAAGCCTCTTGTGCTGTTTTCCTTCCATTCCAAGCTTCCACTATTTCTCTCATTAATATTGTTTTTATCTCCTGGCCCTGAGCTACATTGGGTTCTTGGTGAGTATGTTCAAGTTCTTTAACAAATACTGATGTATATAAATCATTTAATTCGTCGGTAAAGTATGCTATATCAGATTTTTTTGGTGGTATCGCACCTATATTTTTCGCCATGAGTTCTCCCATTCTTGTGAAACCATTCGAATCTACTAATGTCATCCATCTTATAAAATCCCATGCAACTTCTTTATTCTTTGAAGCATTATCGACACTTATGAACCAAGTGTATCCGACTGTAGCAGGTTTTTTCATATATGGAATCGGTGCAACTCCAACTGTCTCTTCATATTCATCCTTAAAACCTAGTTTTAAACTTGTTTCGTACCATGGTGCCATTATCATCATTGCAACCTTGCCCGCTGGAAAACTCCAAACGCTTGCAGCCGGATCAGTTCCACCATTTTTGAAAAGTTCCAATTCAGCTTCTAGGGCTTCTATTGCTTCTTTTGAATCGAGTAAACATTCACTAAAATCATCTTTCAAGAATTTTCCATTGTTGCTGTAAAGAAGTGCTAAATAAGGATGAACAACTGCTGAATCCCAACCTGATAAAAATGCAAAACCGTACTGTGAAATTGTTTCATCCTCATTTCTTTTCGTCAATTTGGGAGCCATTTCAACCAGTTCATCCCAAGTTTTTGGAGGATTTTCAAAGCCTGCTTCTTTCAAAAGTTTTTTGTTGTATATTAAGGCATAGTTGTCAACCTCTATAGGTACTCCCCAAATATTTCCGTAGATCGTTGTACCATCTACAGCTGGCTTAACAAAATCGTTTTTAACCTTATCTACAACATCCTTTGGTGGCGAATCTAGTATCCCAGATTCCACAAGCTGAACACTCCACAAAGAGTAAAGCACGTAAATATCAGCTATTTCACCAGATGTGTGACTTATTAGTATTCTTTTCAAGTATTCATCGAATGGAACAGATTGGATTTCAATCTCAACATTAGGATGAAAGGCCATGTATTCTTCTACATACTGTCTCAATCCTTTTTTGACCAGATTTCCATTTTCATCTTTCACACCTTCTACCTGATAATCGGACCAATGAACTGCCATGATGAGTTTGGTTTTTCCAAAAACACTAAAAGCCGTTAAAACCAGCGCGACCACTAACAAAAAAACTATCAATTTTCTCATCATTCATCCCCTCCATTTTTAAGGATTTATTCAATCAAACAAACAAGAGTTTCTCCTGCCTCTAAAGAAATATCTGGTAAAATCAGATCGTTTTGATCTTGATGATAACTTAGCATTTTTTTACTCTTGAGATCGGTTATCTTTTTTACTGGGTTTAGTATTATATTCTTCGAAATTTTTAAATTTAATAGAGCATGATTTTTTGAATGATTAAAGATGTAAATTATCAGCTTCTCATGCGACTTCGTAACTCGAAATTCAATTGAATCACGATTACCTTCCAAACATTCAAAATCATAATAAACATTAACTCCTGATCTCAGTATAAGACTTTGAAGGTATCTCAGATTATTGATGACAGCAATTTCCTCGTATCCAAGTCCTATCATCGTACCTATCATTACTGTTTTTCCATTGTAGTAATTATTTTCTACTATTACAGGTATGTTTTGATATTCAGCAACAACTTTGCCAATACTTCTATAAGTACAAAGATACTTAAAAGCTGAGACTTTACCAAACCCCTTAACTGATAATTTGATTTCTCCATCTATTTCTTTCATCCACAATTCTTCACAACCAAATACTTCATTTAAACCAGCTCCAGGAATTTTTTCACTGAGTATCCCATTCGAGTCCATCCAACCCAATCTTCCGTCAGCTACAAGTGTTCCACCATTTTTAACATATTTTGTTAAAATTTTTGCTGATTCTTCATCTATTGCTATTGAAAAAGGAAGAAAGATTATCTTGTATTTTGAAAGGTTTTGGTTTTTCAAATCTTCAAGATGCAGAAAATCTACATTCACGTTTAAATCCATTATGGCTTTATATATCCCAAAGATGTCTTTTCTAACAATATCTGCACTGTTGGCTCTCAAACAGGCAAGCATTTTATAAGCTTCAACGTTATACAATATTCCAACTTCAGATTCTAAAGGTTTAGAATTGAGAAAAAGTCCCATATTCTCAGTAATTATCTTTGAAACATTTCCCGTAGCTATTGCTCTCTCATTGAATTCACCATCATAATTACTCAATCCGAATCCTGAAATTTCGTATCCACAACTCATCGGTAACCAAGCATAGTAATTTAATCCTTTTGCATTACGTGAAACAGCCAACCAAGCCCATCTTTCAACATCTTTTTCATCAACAGGCTCTCCAAATCTTAATCCTGTTACACCATGTCCGGTCTGAAGTTCCCCAATCCAAAAACTTTTTTCTCTACTCTCACACGAAGATCTGCTTGCATCAAGTGCTACACCCATTTGATGAGGTTTCAAAGGCATCCAAGGACCCGTATGTTTAGGATAAAATGATGTTCCCCAAACATCTACTTTCTCTGACAATTTCCAATCATCAGAAGCTCCATATCCTATCCCTGGAATACCATATATACATGATATTGCTGCATGACTTGAAACTATATGCTTCTTGTCCACTGATTTAATTGTTTGAGTCTTCCATTCAAGGTCCTCCGCTATCTTTTCTATGTTGAATTGAATCCAATCAAGCAAATCTTTAAAAGATGAAAGTGAGACATATCTTGGTGCTATAACTTCATCCCAATTTCTGTGTTTTCTATACCAAACTTTGTTTAAAATATCGATAGAACCGTATTTCTTTTTTAGCCACTCGATGAATCTTTTTTGTGAATTTTGACAATAACAGAACCATGGTTCTTTCATATAATCGATCCATGACCATTGAACTATGTGAGGTTCTGACCAAATGTCCCAAGCATAAAAAAATTCATGTTTCGATACAACTTCTGCAAGTTTTACAAGATATTCATTGATATGTTTTCTAACTTCCGGATGATCTGAACAATAACCAGGAGATGCCTGTGAATGTATCTTTAAACCTGATCTATCCTCAAAAAGCGAGTCTGGATATTCATATTCAACCCAGTTAGGAGCTGAATCAGTGTAAACCTGAACGATTGCTTTGATCCCAAGTTTATCAGTGATCGAGAGCAATGTTTCTATAACTTCAAAATTCCAAAAATATGGTTTTGGCTCAGCAGTTGCCCAATCGTACCAAAATCTTATTGAATTAAAGCCGAGTTTTTTTACATTTTCTATGTCCTTTATTACTTTATCAATATCATTTATTTCCTGTATCATTGGTGCTCTTGCTCTACTTGCACCATACCAAACAGAAACAGGAAAAAAATCATATGTGACTTTCAAAGTAACCCTCCCCTTCTTTGTTACCTTATTTAATATTATTAATCATAATGATTTCGAATTACTCTTTGATACTCATCGAAAACTTTTAAGTTATAATCAACTCCAAAGCCCTCTACATTTGGTGAAACAAAGATCTTCAATTCTTTTCCTTTATTGTTTAATATAAAAGCAGTTTCAGCTATCAAAGACATTGTTATAGCCATTGCAGCAATTGTGGAAACAGCAGCAACCTTTTCTTTTCGACCTTCTAAAGCTATAAGTGCATCCTCAGGCGGTACACAATTATCTATAGTTATATCCGCAATATCTGAGAGCTTTTTTCCAGAACTGTGTGTAGGCCGCGAAATATTCTGATTCGTCATAGAGGTAATAGCTATGACGGTTGTTCCAACTTTCTTACCATATAATGCTGCTTCTATCGGTGCCGCATTGAGACCGCCATGCGAGTAAACAACTAAAATATCGCCACTTTTTATAGGTTGGTATCTCAAAAATCCATCAGCCACGTAATTTTCTTTTCTCTCAACTAATAAAAGTCCAGGTGCACTCGCAGGTCCTGTTGCACTGAACCACATTAATCGAGGATCTATTAATGGATTCAAACCTATAAAACTTCCATATCTCGGAAAAACATCCATAACCGGTAGAATAGAATGTCCACTCCCGAAAAAGTGTACTATACCATCGTTTGATATACATTCTGCCATTAGATTAGAAACCCTAACGATCTTTTCTTTCTGGTCATTTTTAATTTTTTCCAAGATTTCCTGTAACCTTTTAATGTAAGTCTCAAATGCTGACAATATCATCACTCCCTCTTATTTGATCTAAAATATATTTTGTACACCCTATAATTTGTGCGTTCTCACCCAATTCAGAAACTTCCATATGACAATTTCTTACCAAAGGACTTGACTCATTTTCAAAAATTCTTAGTGCTTCCTTCTTGAAGTGGTGCCATTTTTTGCCTATACTTCCTCCGAAAATTATCAGTTCTGGATTCAAAATATTAGCTATTATTGCTATCAATTTTCCTAAAACTATAGAAGTCTCTTTGATGATTACTTGAGCACATTTATCTTTGGTTTTATCATAAAGCTCGAAGATGCTATTTGTATTTTTTAGTATTCCTCCACAAGAAGCTTTAAATCGCTTTAAAATTGCCGGACCTGAAATAAAGTTTTCAATAGTAACAGGATATCTATATCCCGGAATTTTAAAATTGATAGAATCTAAACTTATCCATCCCACTGAGCCAGCTACATTTTGGTGCCCTTTTATAATCTTTCCTTCTGCCATTATTCCAAGACCAACACCGGTTCCAATTATCAAGTATCCAACGTTTTTAAAATCTTTTGCTTTACCCTTCCAGACTTCTCCCAATATTCCTGCTACTCTGTCATCTATACAACAGATATCTATTCCTATAGATCTCTGAATCGAATCTTTTAAGTTATACCAAGATTCACCAAAAACGTTCGGTAACCAAACCATTTCTTTTTCATTCACTGCCCCAGCAACTGAAACACAACCATATTTTGGCTTAAATTTCCTCCAAATCTCCTTAAATTCTCCAACAACTATTTTCAGTAATTCTTCAGGCTCCTTCGGTGTTGAATATTTTTTCTTATAATGAATGATTCCTTTATCATCAACTAATGCTATCCTTAGATTTGTTCCACCTATATCTGAAACAAATAAATACATTATTTCACTTCCTAAGATGAATTTGAACAGAATATTTGTCACTTCTTATAACTGACTGGGTATACTCTATGGGATTTCCGGTAACATCATAAGCCACTCTCTCCACTATGAATCCAGCAAAAGGCCATTTTACCTTTAAAAGTTTACATTCATGTTTATCAAGGATAGTTGAGTAATATTTTTCATCGGCTGAGCGAATTTTTAATCCATATCTGTCTTCAAGAAGTTTGTAAAGTGAACCTGTAAGGTCATTTTCAAAAAAGTTGGGCACTAGATACTCAGGACAATAAAATATTTGTATTCCTACTGGTTCATTATTAATAAGCCTTAACCGTTTCACAAAAACTACATTGGTTCCTATCTCTAAATTCAATATATTAGAAATTTTTTCGTCAGCTTCTTCAATGCCCTTTTCAAGAACAATAGAACCAGGTTTAAATCCCTTTGAGATTAACTCTTCGGTGAAACTCGTTAATCTCCTTGGCCCCTGCTTGATTCGCGAATCAACAACAAAAGTCCCTTTACCTTGTCTTTTAATCAAAAAGCCTTCTTCTACCAATAAAGAAACTGCTTGCCTTACGACTGCTTTACTAACTCCGAAGATTTTTGATAATTCTTGCTCAGTAGGTATTTTTTGACCTGCTTTCCAATTTCCCGATAATATATTCTTTCTAAGTATTTCCTTTAATTGATGATAAAGTGGTTCTGAAGAGTAATGATCTATTCTTTGAGACAATTTATTCACCTCAAAAACTTAGTAATAAAATTTATAATCATTATAATCAATATAATTAATTTTGTCAATAAATATTTCGAATTTTATTCGTGATATAATTATTTCATGCGGATCGGTCGAATTTTTTTTGAAGCAGCCAAGCAAAATGACTTCTTCAAAAAGCTTTTTCTTAAGACAGTTTTGAATGATTGGGAAAGTATCGTTGGGAAAATCTTAGCCCAAAAAACTTTTCCTTTGAAATTAGAAAACGGGACACTTATAATCGCACACGAAGATCCACTATTTGCCAGTGAGTTAATTTTACGAAAAAGGGAAATAATCGATAGATTGAACGCAAAACTTGAAGGTGTTGTCACAGTAAATGCAATAAAATTGATAAGAAGGAGTGAAGAAAGTGGAAGATAGAAAGTACTCAGCAAAAAATATAAAGGTCTTAAAAGGTCTTGAGGCTGTAAGAAAAAGACCAGGTATGTACATCGGTTCAACAGGTAAGAGCGGTTTACATCACTTGGTATACGAAATCGTTGATAATAGCATTGATGAATCTTTAGCAGGTACCTGTGATTATATAAAAATCATACTCAACGAAGATAATTCTGTTACTGTTGAAGATAACGGTAGGGGAATACCAGTTGATATTCATCCTGAAGAAAATCGAAGCGCTCTTGAAATAGTTATGACAACTCTTCATGCCGGTGGAAAATTTTCCAAGGATAGTTACAAAATCAGTGGTGGATTACACGGCGTTGGTGCTTCCGTTGTTAATGCCCTTTCTGAATATCTTGAGGCTACTATTCATTGGTCAGATGGGAAGATTTACAGGCAGAGGTACGAAAGGGGAGTACCTGTAACCAGAGTTGAGGTTATCGGTCAGACAAATAGAACCGGGACTATAATAACCTTCAAACCTGATCCTGAAATATTCACCACAACAGAATTTGATCCAGATATATTGATGGCAAGATTCAAAGAGCTTGCCTTCTTAAACCCGAAAGTTACAATAGAATTCGTAGATAAGAAAAACAAGGAAAGGCACGTTTTCCACTACGAAGGCGGTATAATAGAATTCGTAAAACATCTAAATTCCAAAAAAACATCTATACACAAAGATATCATATATGTCTCCGGAGAATACGAAGAAACAATCGTAGAACTTGCAATGCAATATACTAACTCTTACGATGAAAACATAAGAAGTTATGTCAACAACATTAATACTGTTGAAGGTGGAACGCATTTAACTGCTTTCAAAAACATTCTGACAAGAATCATGAATGATTTTGCTAAAAAATTGAATTTGTTGAAAAAAGATGAGTCTAATCTTCAGGGAAGTGATGTGAGAGAAGGATTAACCGCTATTTTAAGTGTTAAAGTTAAAGAACCCCAATTCGAAGGACAAACTAAGGCAAAGCTTGGTAATGAGGAAGTTTTTGGAGCTGTTCTTAAAGTACTTGGAGAAGGATTAAATGATTATTTCGAAAAGAACGAGAAAACTGTACGAATAATTCTTGATAAAGCTATAAAAGCCGCACGAGCGAGAGAGGCTGCTAAAAAGGCTCGTGAAATGGTCAGAAGAAAGAACGCACTTGAAAATTCAACATTACCTGGTAAGCTTGCCGATTGTTCTTCAACAGATTTTGATAAAACGGAGCTTTTCATAGTTGAAGGAGATTCAGCAGGAGGATCAGCAAAACAAGGGAGAGACAGAAATTTCCAGGCAATTTTACCTCTCAGAGGTAAGATTTTAAATGTTGAAAAGGCAAGTTATGATAGATTATTGAAAAACGATCAGATAAACGACATAATAGTGGCTCTTGGAACAGGAATAGGTGATGATTTTGATATAACAAAACTCAGATATGGAAAAATAATTATAATGACTGACGCTGATGTAGACGGAGCACACATAAGAACTTTGTTATTAACATTGTTCTTCAGATATATGACAGAATTGATAACAAATGGTAGGATATTTATTGCGCTTCCACCTCTATATCGTGTTAGTAGTGGTAAGGAAGAAATATATGTATATAGTGATGAAGAACTTAAAGCAGTTGTGGAAAAATTCAAGAGTGAAGGAAAAAAGCTTATGATACAGAGATATAAAGGACTTGGTGAAATGAATCCAGAACAATTATGGGAAACAACTATGAATCCAGAGAAAAGAAAATTGATTGAAGTTACTATAGAAGATGCTCAAGAGGCAAATAGAACCTTTGAAATACTTATGGGTTCAGAAGTTGAAGATAGAAGAAATTTCATCTTCCGCCATGCGCTCAAAGTTGCTAATTTAGATATATAATGTGGGGGGCGCGGAGGTTTTACTATTGCGCGAAAAGGTTTCGAGAATCTATGGATTTTTTTTAATACTTGTTGCATTAGGTTTACTTGGGCGAATAGCCTTTTTGATTTCCACAAATGGGCTAAAAATAAATAAAATAACCTTTGAAAATAATTATGAATTCATCTCAAAGAGATTTATTGAAAATTCCCTTATGCTCTGGACAAAACCAGATTTTGCTTATTTGAAAAAAAATATATGGGAAATGGAACCTTATGTAAAGAATTTTAAGTTAGAAGGTAATGAACTGATTTTAAACTTGAGAGCTCCCTTTTTAGTTGTTAAAAATTGCAAAAATTTTTTTTTAATATCAGAAGACGGTGTGTTTTTGGAAAAATTAAAGTATGAAGAACTTTTGAGAATAAACCTGCCTATATTGAATTTAGATAATAATTGTCAGAGTTTCTTAGAAAGAAGAATAAAAGATGAAGAAGTTATTAAGTTTTTAAAAGATTTATCCAAAATATCAAAAGAAAACTTTGGATTAATTTCTGAAATAGATTTTGAAGGAATGAAAGTCTTCTTGAGAAAAGGGATTATTTTGAAAGTTAACGAATGGTCAAATTTTATTGAAAATTCTGGTATAATCGATGATGTACTGAAGTCTCAAGATAAGGGCACAGTTATTCAGCTTCTCAGCAATGGAAGACTACTCATTTTATCGGAGGAGAGGTGATTTTTAGTGCCCCGTGGTTTCTTAGTAACGGCTATCGATATAGGTTCAAGTAGAATCAAGGGTGTTGTCGGTGAGATCAATGATGAGAAGATAGAAATAAAAGCTTTTGCAACCATAAATTCAAGAGGAATAGAAAATGGTGAAATTAAAGATGCTGTTGCCTTCAAGGATTCTATTGAAAATTTACTTGTTGAACTTGAAACTCAAGAACCCAGACAGCCCGATTCGTATTTTTGTGTTACTTTCTCAACACCTTCCACAAGTCTCAAGATTTCAAATACAGAAGAACGTTTCAGCGAGCGTCGCGTTATTGATGATGAAATAGTTATCGAATTGTTAGAGAGATTCACTGCTGAAAAGTCAAAAAGTGATGAAATGTCACTTCATAACGATAGTAACGATAATAAAGAAAATTCTGAAAATTCAGATAAAAAAGAAAAGCTGAGTTTTTCCCCTCTTTTAAACGAACATAAAACCTTACACGTTGTTCCCAAAAGATACATAATAGATGGAGTGAAGAATGTTTCTAATCCAATAGATATGGAAGCTTCGATATTGGGGATAGAAGCTTCTCTAATAACTGTGGACAAAGTCCAGCTGGATGCGTTGAAAAAATTGCTTGAGGATACAAATGTAATTGATCCAATTTTTTATTCTCCAACATTTGCTGCTTCCGAATTATTACTGAGTGTTGAAGAGAAAGAACGTGGTACAGTATGTTTAAATATCGGATATTCGTCTACTGATTTCATAGTCTATTTCAACGGCGTCCCGGTTTACATGCAATCGATTCTCCTTGGAATGAAGAACGTCATAAGAGATATTGCACAGGTTCTTGAAACATCTTTTGAAGAAGCAGAAAGACTTCTAATTCAACATGGCCTTTCCTCATATGAAATGGTAAAAGAAGATATAAAAATTCCTTATATGATGCTTGATGGTAAAACACAAAATGAAGTCAGTTTGAAAAAACTGGCTTTGATAATCTACGCAAGACTTAGAGAAATACTTGGAAATGTGAAACGAGAGATCAGAAAAGCGGAAAACACCATAAATCAACAGGGCGGAAGTGGAATTCCGGGTGGAATAGTTATTATAGGTGGTGGAGCGAAAGTAAGAGGTATAGTTGAAACTGCTATTGAGATATTCAAACTTCCTGTAAGAGTTGGTAAAGTTGAAAAAGTTGAAGATGTCGAGCTTATTGATGAGGCAAGAATCTGCGAAGATCCTATTTATCTACCAGGAATTGGAAGTATCTTATTGTTTTATAATGAGGAAATGGAATTTGAAATGGAAGGTCCACGCAAAAGAAAAAGTGAGGGACTTTTCAAAAAGCTTTGGGAGCTTTTCAAGAAATTAGTATGATTTCTTAGGGAGGGAGAAGGCGTGGCATTTGAGATTTATGATGAAAGCCTTATTAAAAACGATGAAAAAAGACAACCAAAGAGAAAACCGATAATAAAAGTTATAGGTATTGGTGGAGCAGGTAACAATGCTATAAATAGAATGGTTGATGCTGGGATAGATGGTGTTGTATTTGTAGCGGCAAATACAGATCTACAGGTTTTAGAAAATTGTAAAGCTGATGTGTTGATTCCGCTTGGTAAAGATGGAATGGGAGCAGGTGGAGAACCTCAAAGAGGTGAACAGGCTACTCTGGAAAGTAAAGAAAAAATAGTTGAAAGTCTTGAAGATGCAGACATGCTGTTTATAACAGCCGGTTTGGGTGGTGGAACCGGAACTGGTGGAGCGCCTGTTGTAGCAGAGATTGCTAAAGAAATGGGTATACTCACTGTAGCGATAGTAACAACTCCGTTTTATTTTGAAGGCAACAAAAGATGGAAAATAGCCATGGAAGGTTTAAGCAAGCTTAAAGGTAGAGTCGATACGCTGATAAAGATTTCCAATAATAAACTCCTTGAAGAAGTTGATGATGAAACTACAACTATAGAAGCATTCAGAAAAGCTGATGAAACCCTCATGCAAGGAATAAGAGGAATTTCCGAATTGATAACCAAAAGAGGATACATCAATCTTGACTTTGCAGACATAAACGCTGTTATGAGGGGTGCAGGTACAGCAATGCTTGGAATAGGTATAGGAAAAGGTGAAAACAGGGCAATCGATGCAGCTAAGAATGCTATGGAAAGTAGATTACTTGAACAACCTGTTGAAAATGCCACTGCCATAATTTTGAACATATCGGCTCCAGAAAACGTTAAACTCAAGGAAATGCATATGGCTGCTGCTATAATTAAACAAAAATGCAGTGAACAGGCTGATGTGAGGCTTGGATTAATAATAGACGACAGTATAAGCGATGACGAGATGAGAGTGACTCTAATAGCAACAGGTTTTGAAGAAGGCGAGAAAGAGGTCTTTCAAGATAATGATATTCCGGCAATCTACAGGATGGGACTTGATTGGGGCGAAGATTAGAATATTGAGTTTTCATTTGGAGTGATTTCATGCAAGAAAAAATAAAGTATAAAAGGCTTGGAGAGATTTTGATTGAAGAAGGAATATTAACAAAACGAGATCTTGTTACTGCAATGAATTTGCAACAAAATGTCAGAAAACCTCTTGGTGAAATTCTGGTTGAGTACAATTTTGCCACCTGGGAACAGATCGCTGAGGCTCTTTCCAAACAGTATAATTTACCCTTACTTAGAGAACCCCCGAAAAATATTGAACCTGATGTTCTATCGATGCTTCCTCAGACCCTCGTTGAAAAATACAGGATAATTCCAATATCAGTGGATAAGTCAAAAGGTAGAATTACCATAGCTACCGACAATGTGGTCAATTTTGGAAGAATAATTCAAGAAGTCAGATTTGCCACAGGTCTGGAAGTTGATATAGTACTCATGCCAAAAGATATATTTGAATTAACCTACGATGAATATTTTCGAAGTGGTATAAACAAAGAAATCGTTGAAGAATTAAGAATAGATTTATCAGCCGAGGAAGTTGAGGAAACCGAAGAAACCGAAGAACTTGAAGCAGCACCTGTCGTAAGGCTTGTAAATACATTAATAGAAGGTGCTATTAGAGATCAAGCGAGTGATATACACATAGAACCTGCAGACAAATCTGTTACTGTTAGATACAGAATAGACGGTATTTTGAGAAAGGTCACCTCATATCCTAAACACTCACATAATGCAGTTGTCTCAAGGATAAAAATTCTTTCAAATCTTGATATATCCGAAAGAAGGATACCTCAAGATGGTAAGTTTTTTGTGAAATTCGAAGAGGAACAGTACGATTTGAGAGTATCTACCATGCCAACAATATATGGGGAAAAAGTGGTAATGAGAATTCTGAGAGTTTCGGCATCTCAGAAAAAGATAGAAGATCTCGGTTTCACTGACTACAATAGAAAACGCCTGATGTATCTGTTGGATCATCCGTATGGAATAATACTTGTCACAGGTCCTACGGGTAGCGGAAAATCCACAACACTTGTGGCAATTTTGAACGAACTGAAAGACGTAACAAAAAACATAATTACTATAGAAGATCCTGTTGAATACAGCATAGAAGGAGTGAATCAAAGTCAGGCTAATCCAGATATAGGTTTAACTTTTGCACGAATGCTTCGTTCCGTTTTAAGACAAGATCCGGATATAATAATGGTTGGTGAGATAAGAGACAAAGAAACTGCTCAGCTTGCAATAGAAGCTTCAATGACAGGCCATCTTGTATTCAGTACTCTTCACACCAATAATGCGCCTTCAGCTGTTTCAAGACTTGTTAATCTGGGAATAGATCCTTATCTTATAACTACATCCTTGATTGGTGTAATTGCTCAAAGACTCGTAAGAACTCTTTGTAATGAATGCAAGCAAAAGAAACCTCTCAGAGATGAATATTTTGACCTTGTTGACAAACTTTATCCGGAATTAGAAAAAGTAGAATACGTTCCTGTTGGTTGTTCAGCTTGCAAAAAAAGTGGATTCAAAGGTAGAACCGCTATCCATGAAGTCATGATTGTAGACGAAAAACTGAAACAACTTATAGTTTCTGGAGGTTCAAAAATAGAAATCGAAAAGCTGGCGCGTTCTAACGGAATGCGCACCCTGTTTGAAGATGGTTTTGAAAAAGTTTTGAAAGGAATAACCTCTCTCGATGAAGTTAAAAGGGTTGCTGCAGAGGAATGAGTTAGAATGTCGAATAGAAAATACTATTCTCGTTCTCCAGAGGAATGGAAAAAGCTTGATGAAGAAAAGCGGAGAATTTATCTTCAAAGAAACCAAAGATTGCGTCGTAGAGCCTACACTTTTCTTTTTATAAATTTTTTCGTAATCGCAATTGTCCTTCTTGGCTATTTTATTTCCAAGGAATTTCCTGCTCCACAGCAACCTTACGTTTCCTTCAGTGGTGATCTGAGCTTCCAACTGATCATGGGAAAAAATGAAAAATATCATCCGGATGAATTAGTGGATGTTGTTGTCAAAGCCATTAACAATTCAAAAAAAAGTGTGAAATTAAAGATTAAAAACTTCAAAATAACAATATTAGATAGATCCAACAATGCTGTTTATGACTTTGTTTACACTGAAACAGTGGAAAAAGAACTTGAGGGTTATCAATCTGTTTTAATCTTCAGTTTGAAACATGAAAAGGAATTGCGACTGCCTCCAGGAATATACAGAATTGACACTGAAATCGAACTGGACAAAGATAATATAAGGTTGCAGAGGACTTTTGAGGTTGAGGAGAGCGTTTCTATATCCCTCACTAGTAAAGATGATTTTTTATTTCCAGAAGAAGAATCGCAAATTTCTGTTTATTTTACTAACCACTCACTTTACAGCGGTACTTTGAGCCTGAGTTCTCTAAATTTTTCTATAAATAACAGCGGTTTTAGAGTACCAGTAGAAAAAAGGGAATTTTCAATTAGTAGTGGAGAAGAACTGAAGATAACCGATATCAAATTCCAAGCTCCAAAAGAAAAAGGAATATATTTGACAAAAGTAGAAGCCGTTTTTTTGCTTGATAGGGAAATCAAAACTTTTTCCGCCGAAAAAAGTATAGTAGTAATTCCAAAGGAAGAGTTGAGTAACACTGATAATTTGAGAATCATAACCGATTCTGTAATAGTTGCTACAAAAGGGAACGAAATTAAATTCAAGGTTTTTTTTGCTAACGACTCCTCAAAAGATAAGTTCATAATTTTAAACAGATTTCTCTTGAGAATATCCAAATCGGGAATGGATTTCTATAAATACGATACAGTACAGAATTTTAAAATCATGGTTCCAGCCTACTCCAAACGGATTATTTTTAACACAGAGGATTGGCAGAGATTGATTTTTAATGAAGAAGGAAAATATGATGTTGAAATAACAGCACATACAAATACTGGCACAATAAAACACCATTATCAAATACTTGTTTATTAATCCTTTCTTTTTATCTTTCCAAGTAGGGGTGCCTTCAAAAACACAATTGAATAGATAGAAAGGAGCTGAGAAAATTGATAAGAGTCATTGTTTGGGGATTTGGAGAAATGGGGAAGGGAATAGTAGAAAACATTCTCAGCAAAAAAAGTGTTCTTGAACTGGTAGGAGTGATTGATGTTAAACCCGACCTGGTTGAAAAAGATGCGGGATTGTTGCTTGGAAAAGAAAAAATAGGAATTAGAGTATCCTCGAATCCTGAAAAACTTCTCGATGAAGCGAATCCTGATATAGTAATACTTTCAACTAATTCTTTCGTTGAGAATGTACTTCCTCAAATTGAAATGATTATTAAAAAACATATCAATTTGATAACAATAGCCGAAGAAATGGCTTATCCTTTTCACACACATCCTGAAGAATCCAGCTTGATTGATTCACTTGCTAAAAGGTATGGTGCAACAGTTCTGGGAACTGGCATAAACCCTGGATTCGTTCTCGATACTCTCATCATAACCCTGACAGCCGTATGTAAAAAAGTAAAGAAAATAAAAGCCAGGAGAGTAAATGATCTCTCACCATTTGGGCCTACAGTCATGAAAACGCAGGGTGTTGGAACAACTGTTGAAGAATTTTACAAAGGCCTTGAGAAAGGCGAAATAGTTGGACATATTGGTTTTGAGCAATCCATAAACATGATAGCTGATGCTTTGGGATGGAAACTTGAAAAGATAGAAGAGATAAGAGAGCCAATAGTTTCAAAAGTTCAGCGTGAAACAAAATATGTTGAAGTAAAACCTGGGATGGTTGCAGGTTGTAAGCATGTAGGAAAAGGTTATTTAAACGGTGAGATAGTTATTGAACTTGAGCATCCTCAGCAGATAAGACCGGAACTTGAAAACGTTGAAACAGGAGATTACATATGCATTGAAGGTGAACCAGATATAAATCTTTCAATAAAGCCTGAAATACCAGGTGGTACAGGCACCATAGCGATGGCTGTGAACATGATTCCAATGGTAGTGGAACACAAACCAGGCTTTTATTCGATGAAAGATTTTCCAATTCCAAGATGTTTAAACATTTAATCTCCAGGAGGGATGTACTATGGCAGCACGAAAAGGTGATTGGGTTCAAATACATTCAACAATACTCAAACCTCAAGAAAGGTCAGAACATTTACCCGAAGATACAAAGAATGTTCCGTTTGAGATGAGAGTCAAAGGATTTTTGGTAAACGAATCTGCTGAAGTTGGCGATTATGTTGAAATAGAAACTCTTTCAGGCCGTAAAATTCATGGAAAATTAATAGAAGTAAACCCAAAATATAGGCATGATTTCGGCGAACCTGTACCGGAATTACTGAAAATCGGTATCGAGTTACGTAAGATACTTGATGAAACTGAGAGGTGATCGACTTGAATAATTACTCTTATCAAAAAATTATGGAAAGAAAAAATGAGATAATCAAAAAATCTGTTGGAATAGATTATGAAAAATTCAGAACAGGGGGTATTGCATTCGATTACGAAAAGATGATGCAGGAAGTTGGTTACTCAATCGAAGAAGTACGAAAGATTCAGGATGAAGTCAGTGTTGGAAGAACTCCTCTAGTAGAACTCAAAAACATCACAAGACTTGTAAGGAAAATTTCAAAACCAGGAAAAGGAGCGAGAATATTTCTAAAAGATGAAGCCTGCAATCCATCGGGTAGCTTTAAAGACCGAAGGGCTTCTTTAAGCGTTTTTCATGCCAAAAAAAATGGATATGAAGGAGTAATAGCTGCTACAAGTGGAAATTATGGCGCAGCTGTTGCCTCGCAGGCTGCCAAAAGATTCCTAAAATGCATAATTGTTCAAGAAACTTTTGATAGCCAGGGAATTGGTCAACCAGAAATATTGGAGAAAGGAAGAGCATGCGAAGCGTATGGAGCTGAAGTTATACAACTGAGCGTTGGACCAGAGCTTTTCTATTATTCACTTGTTCTTTTGGAACAAACGGGCTATTTCAATGCTTCACTTTACACCCCTTTTGCAATAGCTGGAATAGAAACTCTCGGATATGAAATAGCTGAACAGATGTGGGAAAAAGAAGGAAAGTTTCCAGATGTTGTTGTAGTAACTCACGCTGGTGGTGGAAATATAACAGGAACTGCAAGAGGATTGATAAAAGCTGGGGCAAAAAATACAGAAATTGTTGCAGCGAGTGTAGATTTAAGAGGACTTCATATGGCTTCGGATAGTGATTTTAACCGTAAATCTTTTACAACTGGACATACTGGTTTTGGTGTTCCATTTGCTGTTTTTCCAGATAGGTCAGATGTTCCAATAAACGCTGCCCGACCTCTAAGATATATGGATAGGTATGTTCTTGTCACACAAGGTGAGGTTTTCTATGTTACCGAGATGCTTGCACAACTTGAAGGAATGCAAAGAGGTCCAGCAGGTAATACTTCACTTGCAGCTGCAATTGCGATTGCAAAAGAACTTGAAGAAGACAAAATAGTTGTGGTACAGGAAACAGAGTACACCGGTGCGGGTAAACTTCCAAGCGCTCAGCTTACTTTCGCACGAAAAATGGGCATCGAAATAAAACGAGGAGACCCTTTAAAAGAAGATAAACCAGGCGAAAGGATAGTTATCCCTGAGAATCCTTCTCAAATTGAATTTATAGAATTAAATCTGTTTGATTTAAAAAAATCTTATATAAAAGAAATAATGAAGCGAAATAACAAATACAAATTTTCGGAAGTTGAAATCAAATTTATTTCCGAAGATATTCGACTTCCAATTTCTGAAACTATCGAATTGATTAAAATTACAAAGGAGGAAATATAGTATGCAAAGACCCGATGATTTCGAAAAAAGAAAAAAACATCTTGAAAATATGACCGATGAAGAGCTTGATAGATACTTCTGGGAATTAGCGAACAAAATTGTAGAGCCACTGATCGAACTTGCAAAAACACATACTTCTCCATCTATAGAAAGATCCGTACTTTTGAGAATGGGATTCAACAGTCTTCAGGCTCAAGAGCTTGTGAAAAAAATTCATGAAAAAGGATTACTTGGAAAAGGAGCTGGAAATGTTGTTCTGAGCCTCGCACAAAAAAAGAAATTAAACTATATTCAAGCTGGTGAAGCACTTATCGAGGGTAAATACTGGGACGAGGTAGAAGACATCTTCAAGGGGGTTGATACAAGATGAATCTCAACCCAAATGAGAAGATAGATATAGGCTATATTCTCAGAGATCTCCATAAATACAGACCTCGTAGAAAAGGTTGGACATGGCGTAAAAAACTTTCTTCACCCTACAGGATAAATGATTATGAATACTACCAAATAAGTGAACCTCTTAGAAATTCTATTCCTCTCCCAGCAGCCAAATACTTCGATAACATTGATCCTCAACCAGACGTCATTATAACAGCTGAGATAGCTTCAGGAAGGTTTGAAGACGATATAAGAAGAATGAGAATGGCAGCCTGGCATGGTGCTGACCACATAATGGTCATAAGAACATTGGGACAATCTCACATCGATGGATTAATAGAAGGTACCCCTGAAGGTGTTGGAGGAATTCCGGTAACTCGAAAACAAATAAGAGCAACAAGAAAAGCTCTTGACATGATAGAAGATGAGGTTGGCCGTCCAATAAATTTTCATAGCTATGTTAGCGGTGTAGCAGGACCAGAAATGGCGGTATTGTTTGCCGAAGAAGGCGTAAATGGAGCTCATCAGGATCCACAATACAATATTCTGTATCGTGGAATAAATCCCATACGTTCATTCGTGGATGCCGCTGTTGCAAAAAAAATTATGAGTGCTGTAAACATACTCCAGATCGACGGTGCTCACAATGCAAATGCCTCTGCTCGAGTTGCCTGGAAAGTGATGCCAGAATTACTGGTTCAACATGCTATAAACTGTGCCTTTTCGTTGAAAGCGGGTATGAAGCCAGAACTGATAGCCCTTTCAACTGTTCCGCCTATAGTAGCACCAACTCCTGAGTTTAGAATGAATCTTGTTTATGCTGTAACCCTTAGGGAGTTGTTCAAAGGATTCAGGTTCAGAGCACAAATGAATACAAGATATATAGAATCAGACCTTTTTGATGCCACAAGAATCCATGTTTTGAATACCCTTATATCAAGGCTAACAAGTGCTGATTTGCAGAGTACGATAACTCCTGATGAGGGTAGAAACGTACCTTGGCACATAAACTCAATCAGAGGCGTTGAAACTGCCAAACACACATTGATAGCCTTAGATGGTATAAAAGAACTTGTGAAAATTAATGAAGAAAAAATAAGAAAGCATGTTAGAGAACTTAAAATGAGGGCTATCCTTTTTATGGAGGAAATTCTCGAAGTCGGTGGCTACTTTGAAGCACTCGAAAGAGGGTTTTTTGTTGATAACGGATACTATCCTGAAAGAGTTGGTGATGGAATCGTTAGAAAGAAAAATGGTGAAATTGCTGCTGGTACTGTCGTTCCAAGAGACAAAGATTATCTTGCACCTGTTTGCCATCATTTTGGCTATAACAACATACCAGAAAACATTGAAAAACCCTGTAAATTAATAGATGGTTGTACTCTGTGTAATCCCAATAAGATTCAGTACATCGATGAATTAGATCCGGAAGACAACGTGGAAAAGAGATATGAAAAGACTCTGAAAATGATAGAATCTGGTGAAGTTAAACCAGAAGTAGAATGGTTTGGGGATGGTTGGATACAACTGGATATGACCTTCCCGTTATCGGAAGAACTTGCTGAGGCAGCCGCACTTGAAATCGCAAGAAAGTTGAACCTCGAAGAAGCTCAGGTAATTCATAAAACAATCCTTCATCCAGCTGAAGGAACTTACATCGAAATGAAAGCAAAGATCCCATTCAGTTTGAAAATCAACGAACTGAAAATACCTGAAAAACCTGAGGTACTTTCCGAGGAAGAAATAATAAAAGTCGTGGAAGAAAATCCAATAACAGTTGTGGCAGGGACAGTTGGAAACGACGAACATTCTGTTGGACTTAGGGAAATATTGGATATAAAACATGGTGGAATCGAGAAATACGGAATAAAATACATCTATCTTGGAACGAGTGTACCTCTAGAAAAAATGATAGATGCAGCTATAGAGACAAATGCAGATGCAATACTTGCAAGTATGATAATAACTCATAACAACGTTCACATAGAAAATATGAAAAAACTTCATCAGCTCGCTATAGAAAAAGGTGTCAGGGAAAAACTAATACTGGTAGCTGGTGGAACTCAAATAACAAATGATTTGGCAAAAGCCAACGGCATGGACGCAGGTTTTGGGCGTGGAACAAAAGGAATCCATGTTGCAAGTTTTCTGGTAAAGAAAAAGCTTGAAATAATCAAAAGCAGACAGGCCCATTGAGCCTGTCTGCTTCTATTTCATTTTCTCCAGAATTTCATTAACAGATCCTTTTTGCTACGAAAAGTTTCTATCTGCTTTTCAATAAGGTTTTCAGCATACTCATCAGGTTTATCAAAAGTTTTTTCAACGAAGTCAGCTACTCTTGCAAAATAGAAAGGCACTAAAGATTTTATTATCTTTTCTCGTAATTGTGGTTTTCTATACTCTGCTGCAAATTTGTACACGATCTCTACCCATTTTTCCAGTTCAATTACGCCCGTTTCTCTCGTTTGAGATACAACATTTACCAGCTCTTTTTCGAGTATTTCATGTAAAAAATCATAATTATTCTCTATACCTTTTTGAGCAGAATTTTTAAGATTCTCTATATCTACTGTCAATGGTTCAACTTCAACTTCAGGAGCATCACCAAATACAGGTACAGGATCTATTCTATCGTTTTCCACCCAGTATTTCTCATATTTCTCAAGCTGCCTGAAAAGTGTTCCAACAACCTGACTGAACATTGGACCAAGATGTTTTCCAGGATCTTTAACATCGTGAATCTTAGCTCCAAGAGAAGCTTGATATATGTCTCCTACCTTTTCACCAATTGCTGTAGTCGTCATCCAGATATCTATACCGAATTTTGCAACATCTGTTTTCCAAACATCTTCTGACTGAGATAGGTAATTCTTTATCAAAGTTAGACTAACCCCAAAATCTCCACCAATTGGCTGTCTTATTTTCTTTCCAAAAATGGCCGAAACAATAGGATAGCAGATATTGTTTGTTATTGTACCATCGTATTTGTGTCTTACATAATACGGGGTCACATACACAGCATTTTTCTCAACAATTGGGCGCGTTAGTCTGTCAATCCACCATGGCTCTATACTCCTGAGATCCGAATCAACAAAAACAACTACTGGAACTTCCAAAATATTGGCAAGTTTCATAATACTTCCCATCGCACTTCCTTTTCCTGGAAGTCCTTCATAAACAAAAGATACTTTTTCAGCTAAGGTTTCTACACTCATGAAAACCTCTCTTGTACCATCATTGGAATTTCCATCAGAATTTACTATCAAACCTTTACCATTAAAATATTCCTTTATACCTTCATCTACCACTCTTACAACGCGACTTATTGTTGACGAATTGTTATAACTTGGTATCCCGACAAGAATCTCGTAATCTTTCCCTTTAAATTTATCAGCAATTTTCTCAGGTAATAAAACCATCTTAATTCTCCCTCCTGTTATTTTTTTTCATACATGATATTAATTATGAAAATATTTTTCATTAGATTATAACACTTTTTTGAAATCTTGACCAATAGGAATATGCATGATAAAATTTTTAATGCTGAAAGTTGAGCAGGTGTAGCTTCAACCGGCAGAGCGCCGCCTTGGTAAGGCGGAGGTCGTGGGTTCAAGTCCCACCACCTGCTCCATAAAAAGGCAACCGTGTGGTTGCCTTTTTAAATGGGTTCTTGATACCCGTAGGGGGTATATGATATAATTACCCTGAAATATGAAAAAACTGAGGTGAGGTGATAATATGGTTAAGGTAAAAATATACACTACTCCCACATGTCCATATTGTTCAGCAGCTAAAAGATTTTTCAGAAGTCTTGGTATTCCTTTCAAAGAAGTTGATGTATCAAGAAATCCAAGAGAAGCAGAATTGCTTTACAGAAAAACTGGTCAGATGGGAGTGCCTGTTATTGAAGTAGGTAATCAAATAGTCATAGGTTTCGATAGGCCAAAACTTGAAAGACTCCTGGGCATTTCGTAGCCCAGGAGTTTTTTATCAGATCCTTTTTAATATTTCTTGTTTCTCCAGCATTTTGAAGACCTTCTCTAAATTCTCTGCTTCTGTGATTGAAAACTGCAAATCAAGTATATCCAGTATCTCATCCAAATCATAACCTTTTCTCACGAGATTTATCGCTTCTTCAAATTTTTGTCTGAACTGTTTATCGTTTTCATAGATTTTTTCGAGTTCTTCCGAATCTTCATCATTTAAAACTGCATTGAAAACATTTCCAATTGGAGATTTTTGGAGCTTTTCGAACTTCAAACCTGTTAAGGGTTTTTTCTCTTCTTTTTTCTCTAAAACTTCATTAAAGAATCTTTCGAATTTACCAAAATACATATCAATAACATTATCTTTATAGAAATTTTCAATTGAATAGAATCTTTCTTTGAACAAATCGAATAGAAAACTTTTGACAAAATCTGGTTTTCTTAAATCCATTTTCGAATATCGACTTTCTATATCCATCAAATCTTTTATAGAATTACCAAAAATTACATCCATTATTTCTTCAGAAGGTTCGTTTAAAAACAAAAGAGTTCCCAAAACAGACTTGGTAATCCACTCCAATTCTTCTGGATCAACTTTGTCCAAAGTATCGCCACTTGAATGATAATATCTGTCAGGCCAGTTACCAATAAAAGGTGTTGGTACATCGAAGTGGTTCAATACAAAGTGATCTGAACCACCAGAATAATGATTTCTGATATAACGTCTTGCTGGTAGCCATTCACCAAAACCATATACTCGTGGCATGTAGTAATTCAAAGCAGAATCAAGTAGATCATTAATAAATGTAGGGGTCGACCACGGAGTTTGGGTTAAGATTGTTACAGAGCCTGTTTTCTTTTGATCTTCACCTACCATATCGAGGTTTATTCCCACTTCAAAATCTCTTCCATCAAGCATATAAGCAACCGTACCAAACATTTCAGGGACGAGTAAAAACACAATGGTTCTCTCAAGATTTTCCAAAGCATCCTCCTTAAGCACTTTGCTGAGAGTCAAAGCTATTTCTAAAGTAGTTGCTGACCCGGTCGCGTTATCATTTGCACCCGGCGAAGGATGACACAGATGTGCTGTCACAATTACAGGACGTAAACTTTCGTTTCTTCCCTTTAATATTAATTCCAACAATCTCATTTCTCCCGCTTCGATCTTTGCATCTATATAGGCAGAAATTCTAACATTTTTTCCAGATTTGAGGTATTTTTTTATTTCAGAATACTCACTGTAACTGAGTGAAAATCCGAAAGCTTTTGTCTGTGCCTCATCAAATTCACCGGGAATACCTGCATAACTTGCAGTATCTGGCATAAGCTCTGGTTTTCTACCTATCTTTTCTTCTTCTGCTCTCATCCAGCAACTTAATATACACACGGCTCCAAATTTTTTAACAGCAAGTTTATACACTTTCGAAGGATTACCTTCAGCAAGTACCGCTTTTCCCGCTACATTTTTTCCTTCGTAATCAGATTCACTTTCACCTTTACCTACATCTACAACATCGTATTGTTCATACCCTTCTGTGCTTCTACTCCTATAAAGAACAGAGACAGGGCGCGCAAAACTGTCGATAATCAATTTTCTGGTTGGTTCTATCATTTCAAGTCTTCCATAGTTTAATTTCCAAGGAACAGGAACCCAGGATTCGAAAGTCTTTTTACCATCTATCATGTAAGATGGTGTTCTTATGGTTCCTTCGAACCCCTGTTTTTCAAGTTCTGTTTTCAACACATCGATCAAATCAATAAAATCACGATTCGCTAAACTTCGATGATATCTACTTATTATTTCAACCCATTTCAATACTCGATAGCCATTTGTCATTCTTGAAAGTTCTTCAAATCTTTGGAACATTCTATTTCCCCCTTATCTTCTAAACAAATTAGAAAATCTGTTTCCCAAAAACTGTATCCCTTGACTTATCAATATTAATATTATCACAGAATACAAAACCGCGTCCCACTGAAAACGATAATAACCATAATTTATAGCAAGTTGCCCGAGTCCACCGGCTCCAACTGCTCCGGCTATCGCAGTGTAAGCTACAAGATTTATCAAGAGAACAGTTATGTTCGCAATCTGCTCTGCAAGCGTTTCAGGTAAAAGAACCTTAGTAACAAATTGCCAGTTAGTCATTCCCATCGACTTTGCAGAATCAACTATTCCACCTGGAAGATTATTAAAAGAATTTTCGGAAAGTCTCGCCATGAAAGGAATAGCCGCTATGGTCAAATTGAAAACAGCCGCGTTTGTTCCTATAATTGTTCCTATGACTTTTTTGGTGAGTGGTATCAGTAAGAGAACCAATATTATGAAAGGTATTGACCTGAAAACGTTTACAAAAGTGTCTAATATAAAATAAACCTTGTTATATTTTTTAGAGCGGGAACTCATATAAAGCCCTACCCCAAGCGGAATTCCAAAAATAGTTGCGAGAAATCCTGAGAAAAATATCATATATATAGTTTCAAACGTTGCTTTATATAATTCCGCTATCATTCGGAGACACCTCCATTAAAAAATTCTCAAAGGTTCAATACTGTAAACACTGTTTCTCAGCTCTTCAACGAATTCTTCGATGCCCTTCCCTTCCACTTCTATTATTAAAGAACCATAATTTCCAAGCTTGAATTTTTCAATCTTACCATAAAGTATGTTTATTTTGATATCAAACTTTTTAGCTGTCTCCCAGAGAACAGGTTTTTTAGTATTTTCACCCCAGAAAATCACTCGGAATATGTGATTTTTGTCAAATTCAGCTATCAGTTCAGGTAATATTTCTTCTTCTATTTTTTCTCCAAAATCTTCAATATCACCATTTTCAACCTTTATAAAAAATTCATGTGTAGATCCCAAAAAATCGATCTTTCCAAACTTCAAAAATGCTACAGAATCACAGATTCTTTTCACCACTTCCATTTCATGAGTCACAACTATGAATGTAACATTATGTCTTTCATTTATCTCAAGAACAAGATTCAAAATTTTCTTAGTTGTAAGCGGATCGAGCGATGAAGTTGGTTCATCAAGTAAAATCAATTTTGGATCGGTTATTAGAGCCCTTGCAATAGCTACTCTTTGCTGTTCACCACCCGAAAGTTGCGAAGGATAAGCATTCAATCTGTGAGACAATCCGAGTTCCTCTGCTATGGCAGAAACTTTTTTAAATGCTTCTTTCTTGCTGGTACCATCCAGAATGAGTGGGAAAGCTATGTTTTCTATGACTGTTTTTGATCTGAAAAGGTTAAAATTCTGAAATACCACCCCTATTTTTTTTCTGATTTCTCTGAGCTTTACATCATCCAGAGAAGTTATTTCAATACCATCAAACACTATTTTTCCAGAATCAGGAGTATTCAGAAGATTAAAAGTCCGGAGCAGGGAGGTTTTTCCTGCTCCGGATAAGCCAACTATTCCAAAAATCTGGCCTTCACTTAGAGAAAAATTTATATGATCCAGTATTATTCTTCTGTTATTTCCCTTACCATATGATAGAACCAGATCTTCTGCTCTGATGATTTCCTTCACTTAAACCACCTCACTTGTAGCTTCAAAAAACCGGAACAACTGCACCATTGTACTTTTCGAGTATGAACTTTCTTACCTTGTCAGTTAAAAGAACCTCTTTCAATGCTTTTACCCAATCCTCATTCTTATCTTCTTCTCTGACAACTACAACATTGGTATAAGGAGAGTTTGCCCCTTCAACAAAAGTTGAATCTTTCAGTGGATTTAAACCTATTTCAAGAGCATAGTTTGTGTTTATAACAGCACCAGCAACACTTTTATCTTCTTTGTAAACCCTTGGAACAAACCCAGCTTCAATTTCTATGAATTTTAAACCTTTCGGATTTTCCACAATATCTCTAACCGTTGAATCCAGTTTTTTAGGATCTTTTAACTTTATAAGTCCGTTGTTATGTAACAATAAAAGTGCTCTTCCTTCGTTCGTTGGATCGTTTGGTAGGGCTATTTTGTCACCTTTTTTGAGTTCTGATAAAGGCTTTTTTAGATAGAATCCCATAGGTTCAATATGAATTCCAAAAACAGATACTAACCCTTTTATCCCTCTTTTGGAAGTAAAAGATTCTAAATATGGAACATGTTGAAAATAATTCGCATCCAGTTCTCCATTCGCAAGTGCAAGATTTGGAAGAACATAATCATTGAAAACTACAACCTCAAGAACATATCCCTTTTCTTCTAAATCACTTTTCACGAAATTCAATATTTCTGCATGCGGTACAGGACTTGCTCCAATTTTAATTTTAGTTGCAGAAAACGAATAAACTGATAAAATAACTAACAGCAGCACGAAGACTTTTTTCATTTTCTCTTCCTCCTTTTTAATATAATAAAAAAAGGCGCCTCCTTTTAGAGGCGCCCCTTTTTATCTCCATGCGTGCACAAATCAAACGCCCGGAGAATTCTGCGGGGCGCTGGTGCACATTATCATATTCATCACAGTTAAAACAAAATAATCCAAACAACAATCAAATGTCTTTCTCATTCTTCGTACTCCTCAAAGGTTTTTCTTATTATACACAGAACAAAATTACAAAAAAATTTTCTGAAAGTTAAAAAAATTATGCGATACTCCTAAGAACCTTTACTAACCTATAATTTTCCTTTACGTCGTGAACCCTTATTATGTCTACTCCTTTGAAAAATGCCCATGATGAAATCGCAAGTGTGCCTTCCAACCTCTCTTCGACAGGAAGATTTCCTAAAATTGCTCCTATCATCGATTTACGTGAAGCACCAATCAAAAGTGGCCTTCCAAAAACCTTGAAACTATCAATTTTTCTCAATATTTCTATGTTGTCCTCCAATCGCTTTCCAAAGCCAATACCTGGATCGATTATTATTTTCTTTGGATCTATTCCTTTATCCACAGAATAATTAATCCTCTCATAGAAATATTCCATGATCTCTTTTATGACGTCATCATAGTAAGGATTGAGTTGCATGTCTTTCGGAGTACCTTTTATATGCATTAAAACAATCGGAACGTTGTTTTCTCTCACCACAGTAGCCATATCTTTATCGAACCGCATGGCGCTTATATCATTAATTATGTCTGCTCCCACTTCTATAGCTTTTGCAGCCACCTTAGCCTTGTAGGTATCCACTGAGACTAAAATATCGAAGTTTTCTTTTATAGCTTTTATTACAGGAACGACTCTTTGCAATTCTTCTTCCAATTCTACCGGTTCTGAGCCAGGTCTCGTGGATTCGCCACCTATATCTAAAATGTCAACACCGTTTTTTATCATTTGTTCTGCTGTATTGAGAACATCATTTAAATCCTTCCTTCTGCTACCAGGATAGAATGAATCATCTGTGATATTTATTATTCCCATTATCTTCATGGTATCAAAACTGTATGTTTCATTGTTTTTGAGAAATATTTCTCTCTTTTTTTCACAGTTTTCGATAGCTTCTTCGAGTTCATTTTTTATCTCTGGTAAACCCCAGTAATTCATTTTATCCAGTTTAAAAAACAATTTTCTGTAGTGATTTTTATTTCCTATAAGTATTACATCAGTTTTATCAACTTTCATAGTTATCGATTCTCTATGAACAGCTGCATCTGCTGCATTTCCACCAGCAGCAAGCATCTCCTGTTTTATAACGTTTGCAACCAGAGGTTTTAAGTCATGTATCTTATATATCATACAGTTGGCTTTTCTAAGAAATATATCGAAAGATTCTCTGGAAACACCAGATTTTTCGAGCTCATCTACAAGATGTGATGGATCAAGCATTCTAATAATCATTCCTATCGCCTACTCCTCAAATTTTTCTACTATATAATTTTCTATCCATTTTTCATCTACTTCAACTTGTTGACCTGTCTCCATATCACGAATTGTGAGAACACCTTTCTCTAATTCATCGTCTCCTATTATCAAAACATACTTTGCACCGAGCCGGTCAGCATATTTCATCTGATTTCTGATGTTTCTCTTCATTAAATCCATCTCAACTACAATCCCTCTGTCTCTGAGATTCTGGGATAATTTTAGAGAAAAAATTCTTGCACTCTCACTAAGCACAGCGATGTATACCTGACATTTTTTTAGCTCAGGAACAGTCACGTTTTCATTTTTGAGTGCAAGTATAATTCGCTCGATTCCACCCGCAAACCCAATTGACGGAGTAACCTTCCCGCCAAGCTCTTCTATCAATCCATCATACCTTCCGCCACCAATTATAGTATCTTGTGCCCCCAAAGATGAATGTTTTATCTCAAAAACCGTCTTAGTGTAATAATCAAGACCTCTTACAAGATGTCCATCCAGTTCATAACTCACATTTAATCCTTCAAGATAGGAAAGCAGTTCATCGAAATGTTCCTTACAATCTTCACAGAGATAATCAAAAGTTTTAGGAGCATCTTTCTGAAACGGTTTGCATTTTTCATCTTTACAGTCCAGTAATCTCAATATGTTTGTATCAAAACGTTTCTGACAATCGGAACATAGTAAATCAAGTTTTGGTTGATAGTAATCTTTAAGGGCTTTTCTAAATTTTGGTCTACAGTTTTTGCAGCCTATATTCCCAATGTAAAGTTTGTAATCATGCAAATTAAGCGCATCAAGGATATCGATCGCGAGTTTAATAACTTCAAAGTCGGCTACAGCATGAGGTGAGCCTATCAGTTCAACACCAAATTGATGAAATTGCCTCATTCTACCAGCCTGAGGTTTTTCATATCTGAACACAGGACCTAAATAAGAAAACTTTTGTGGCAGTCCATTTTTAACCAAAGAATTCTCTATGTAAGCCCTCATGACTGGTGCTGTTCCCTCGGGTCTCAAAGTTAAAGACCTTCCGCCCTTATCTTCGAAAGTATACATCTGTTTCTGAACGATATCAGTCTCTTCGCCTACGCCTCTTAAAAACAGTTCTGTTGCTTCGAAAACAGGAGTTCTTATTTCATAATAATTGTAAAGTTGGGTAATTCTTCGAAAAGTATCTTCAACGAAATACCAGTATTTTAATTCATCTCCAAATATATCTACCGTTCCTTTAGGCTTGCTTATCACAATAACCTACCTCCATCAATCATCCAAAAAAGTTATCTAAGAACATCATTATAAGAAATCCAAATATCAGTGAAAAAGTTGAAAAAGTTTCATTACCTTTGGAATGACTTTCAGGAATTATTTCATCACTTATTATATATAACATGGCTCCACCAGCAAAACTTAAAAAGAAAGGCAGAAGCGGCCTGGCGATTACGACCAGACCCGCACCAATCAGTCCGCCTAACGGTTCAACTAAACCTGTTAAAAGAGCTATCCAGAATATTTTAAACCTGCTATAACTAACTTTCAAAAAAGATGTTGCAACTGCTGTCCCTTCTGGGATGTTCTGTATACCAATTGCAAGAGCAACTGCAACCCCAGTGGATATTTCATTCCCACCGAAACTTACACCAACTGCCATACCTTCTGGAAAATTATGAAGGGTTATCGCTATTACAAAAAGCCATATTTTTTTAATATGACTTTTAGGACCTTCATAACCTTTTTCAAAATGTTCATGAGGTAAATACCTATCGAGTATTTCTATAGTAAATGCTCCCAAAAATATACCAAGCATTGCGACATATATGTTGCCGAGTTCTATAGCAGGTATTATTAAGCTGAACACACTTGCAGCGAGCATAATGCCCGCTGCAAAACTTAAAAGCATATCAATTGTTCTGTGGGAAATTTTTTGAAGTTTTTTAGATGGTAAAAATAAAATCGGGAGGGCCCCCAATCCAGTAGCGAGCCCTGCTAACAAACTTGCAAGAGTGCCATTCCAGAAAATCTGCGAATTAGACATCCACTTTCCACCTCAAAATGGGATTTTTAACAGCCCTGGCTTCATCTAATCTTCTAACATAGGTATTATGAGGTGCGTTTTTTAACAACTCTGAGGACTTTTCAGCTTCTTTTAGAATTTTTTCAAGCGTCTCAGCGAATCCATCCAGTGTTTCCTTCGTCTCAGTTTCAGTAGGTTCTATCATCAGTGCTTCTGGAACTATAAGTGGGAAGTACACTGTGGGAGGGTGGTATCCATAATCAAGCAATCGTTTTGCTACATCAAGGGTTTTAACACCATATTTCTTGAATTCAGAACCATCGACCACAAATTCATGCATACAAACGATATCAGAAGCAATTTTTAAAAATTTCGAAATTTTACTTCTAAGATAATTGGCATTTAATACGGCTAATTCGGAGGCCTTTTTTAAACCGCTTTTTCCCATGAAAAGTATGTAAGCATACGCTTTTACAAAAACTCCAAAGTTACCATAAAACGATCTAACTTTTCCTATACTTTTGGGCAAATCGTAGTTGAAATAATAAAATCCCTTTTCATCCTGTTCAACAACTGGAATTGGTAAATAATCTTTAAGAAATGCCTTAACACCAACCGGTCCACTGCCAGGTCCACCCATGCCATGGGGAGTAGAAAAGGTTTTATGCAAATTCAGATGCACAACATCAAAACCCATGTCACCTGGTCTTACTTTCCCCATTATTGCATTCAAGTTGGCTCCATCATAGTACAAAAGTGCCCCAGCTTCATGTGCTAATCTGGTTATGGTGTCTATATCTTTTTCATAAAGTCCCAAAGTATTTGGATTTGTTAGCATTACAGCTGCTGTATTCTCATCCAGATTCTTTTTCAACTCTTCCAGATCGATCAGTCCCTGTTCAGTAGATTTAAGCTCTATAACTTCAAATCCACACATTGCTGCACTTGCCGGATTAGTACCATGTGCAGAATCCGGTACAAGGACTTTATTTCTGTTGAAATCTCCTCTGTCTTCGTGATATTTCTTTATGATACTCATACCAGTTAATTCTCCATGTGCTCCAGCGGCTGGTTGTAAAGTCATATAATCCATTCCAGTTATTTCACACAAGAGTATCTGCAAGTTGTACATTATTTCGAGTGCACCCTGGACAGTTTCTTCAGGCTGATAAGGATGTATATATGCAAAACCATCAAATTTAGAGATTTTCTCATTGACCTTAGGATTATATTTCATAGTACATGAACCAAGAGGATAAAATCCAACATCTACAGCATGATTCAACCTTGAAAGATTTGTGTAATGCCTTACAACCTCTGTTTCATATACCTGAGGAAGTTCTGCCTCTTCTTTTCTGATCAGACTCTCCGGTATCATTTCTTCAATAGGTTTTTCAGGAACATCAAGCTTTGGAAGCGAATATCCAGTTCTTCCATCTTTGCTTTTTTCAAATATCAATTTCACTTGAGATCGCCCCCAGTCTTCCCACGAGAAATTCGATGTCTTCTCTCCTGTTAGTTTCGGTAACACAGAACAGGGCAGAACCATCCAGAGTTTTGTAAAACTTTGAAAGTTTGAAAGGTCCTATTATTTTCTGTTCCAACAGATATTTGTTTACTTTATCCCAGTTCAAATCTGTCTCAACAACAAACTCATTGAAAAAGGGCCCGGAAAATTTCAGCTGGAAATGTTCAAGTCTGTCGAGTTTTTCTGCCAGATAATGAGCTTTTTGAAGCGAAAGATTAGCAACTTCTTTAATACCTTTTTTACCAAGTAAGGATAGATAAATCGCCGCCATTACAGCGTTGTGAGCATGATTTGAACAGATGTTCGATGTTGCTTTCGATCTTCTTATATGCTGCTCTCGTGTTTGAAAAGTCATTACAAAACCTCTTTTTCCATCTACATCGATTGTCTGACCTATCAAACGACCAGGCATCTTTCTAAGATATTTCTCTTTTGTGGCAAAGAAACCAAAACCAGGGCCTCCAAAATATGCAGGATTCCCGAGTACTTGTCCTTCACCTACAACTATATCTGCACCAAAATTTCCTGGAGGTTCGAGTATTCCAAGAGCTATAGGATTGGCTGATACTATGTAAATCAAATCTTCTGGTATCAATTCTCTTAGTTCTTTTAAATTTTCAATCACTCCAAAGAAATTTGGATATTGTACCACCACACAGGAAGTATTGGAGCTCAACTTTCTTTTAAGATCCTCAAAATCCGTTGAGCCTGTTTCTTCATCAAATTCGATTTCTATTACCTTGAGTTTTTTCCCTCTTGCATATGTCTTTATGACTTCTCTGTACTCTGGGTGAACAGTTTTAGAAACCAGGATTTCATTTCTTCCATTCAGACTATACGCCATGATCGTGGCCTCTGCCAGTGCTGAAGCGCCATCATACATTGAAGAATTCGCAACTTCCATTTTGGTCAATTCACATATCATAGTTTGATATTCAAACAAAGCCTGTAAAGTACCCTGAGAAACCTCCGGTTGATAAGGTGTGTATGCGGTGAGAAATTCACCCCTGTTTGCCAGTTCTAAAAGAGCTGAGGGAATGAAATGATTGTAAATGCCTGCTCCCAAGTATATAGCGTATTCTTGAAAATTGATATTTTTTTCTGAAAGCTCCTTAAAATCTCTCAGTAAATCATATTCGCAAACTGCTTCTGGTATTTTTAAATCGATATCATCGTGCTTCCCTACAGCTCTTTGATAAAGTTCCGAAATAGAAGATACCCCTATTTCTTCAAGCATTTCTTTAATCTCACTATCAGTATGTGGTAAATAGGGGTTTTCCATTATTTATTCACCTCTTTTAGTGTTGTTCTACGAATTTTTTGTACTCTTCTTCACTCATCAAATCATCAAGTTCCGATTCGTCAGTAAATTCCAACTTTGCTATCCAGCCTTTTCCTTCAGCATCTTGATTGATAATTTCTGGTGTAGTATCAAGTTCTGTGTTCACTTCTATTACTTTTCCAGTTAAAGGAGCGTAAATATCACTTGCTGCTTTAACGGATTCTACCGAACAAAGAACCTCGCCTTTTTTCACCTCTTTACCTATCTCTGGTAATTCTACAAACACAACATCTCCAAGTTCTTCCTGAGCATGATTGCTTATACCTATGGTCGCAATTTTACCATCAACTTCCACCCATTCATGTGTTTTGGAATATTTTTTCATGGCTATCCCTCCTAAAAAAAGATATTTTATATCTCTATAAGCTTATATTCACGGCTACCAAGCCCAATTTTTTCGGCATGCTCAAGTTGAATATTCCAGTCAACAGAAGGATGAATATGTCTGAATTTGTCATCCGTATGTTGAACGTCAAGACTTCCATAAGGATTGACAGGTGCTTTGTTCACCAAATCCGCACAGGCTTGATCGATTGCAACCGGATCTCTACTTGCCAGTATCCCTATGTTGGGTACAATAGGTGCATCATTGACATGCCAGCAATCACAATTAGGTGAAACGTCAGTTATAAAGGAAACATAAAGTGCTCTATCTTTTTTATCTTTAAGAACCGCGTAAGCATATTCAGCCATCTTTCTACTAAGCAAGTCCGTTGATGCGTCCCAATTTGGTACCATTGCACCGAACTGACATATTGCTATACATTGACCACAACCGATACAGATTTCATAGTTTATCTGGGCTTTTCTATCCACGAGTTTAATAGCATTCACTGGACAATACTTCACGCATGAACCACAACCAGTACAGCTGTCTTTTTCAACTCTTGGCTTAGAAGTTGAATGTTGCTCAAGTTTTCCTGCTCTTGAGGCAAACCCCATACCAATGTTTTTTATAGTACCTCCAAAACCAGTCGCCTCATGACCTTTAAAATGTGTCATGGCAATTATAGAATCTGCATAATAAGCTGCACCACCTATTTTGGCCTTTTTAACGTATTCTAAGTTGATTTCCACTTCTACTTCGTCTCTACCTCTTAAACCGTCGGCTATAACAATTGGAGTCCCCACAACAGAAAAAGCAAAACCATTCTCGATAGCCGCTTCTATATGTTCAGGGGCATTCGCCCTTCTACCTCTGTAAAGTGTATTTGCATCAGTTAAAAATGGTATCGTTCCAAGTTTTTTCAACAATTCGACAAGCTTTCTCACATAATTTGGTCTTATGTATGCGAGATTTCCAGGTTCGCCAAAGTGTATCTTTATTGCTGTTAAATCGCCTTTTTTTACGACGTTTTCTATACCAGCTTTTCTCAAAAGCCTTTCAAACTTTTGAAGAAGATTTTCCGTTGGAGTTGCTCTAAAATTCATGAAAAAAACTTCTGCTGCCACTTTTTTCACCTCCAAAAAATTTATATCAAAGCACAGCATTCCTGAGAATCTGAAAATTCATAACCAAGTTCTGATATATAACTGTAAGTTTTAGGGATTGGTTTAGTTATAATGTCAAATCCAATATCAAGAGCAAGTTTTTGAAGTGTTGTTCTGTAAAGTCCTCTTGGTTGCATACAACCGAGTATGAGTTTTGGAAAATACAATCTTGCCTTCTGAAAAATCTGCTTAACGTCATTGAATTCTGGTGGAAAACAATTTTGATATGCTGTACCAGATGTAGGAATGAATACATTCAGTATTAACTTTTTAAGTCCCAACTCTTTGAGTATTTCGAGTGATCTATATTCATGAGTTATCTTTCCACACTGGAGCCCGATTGTTAGATGAACAGAAGGTTCAAGATATTTTCTAACGTTTTCTATTGTATCAAGATAATCTTTCACAGAAATTTTTGCACCATACACTTCACTTACAACTTCGGAATCTCCTACAAAATCAAGAGAGACAGCATCAGCATATTTCAGAAATTCAAGGTTATCCTCACTTTTTACAATACCAACATGAAAGTTCAATTTGTATCCAAAACCTTTGAGTGCAATGATTTTATCCATAAAATTTTCTATAGGGACTCTGAGCTTGCCGTTTAAGCCACCGCTTACAAGAAAACTGTCGTATTTACCGTCAAGCATGTCCAGAGAGATATTTTCTATCCACATCATCTTCTTGAGATAATGTCTTCCGCAATGCTTGCAGTTCAATGAGCAACTTCCTCTGGTTATTGAAAGCGGTAAGGTCCTCCTTAAATTGGTTAAAATAACTTTTTTAACAGTTTGACCTTTCATACTTTGAATAGAAATTTCAACACATCCCCTTCCTTTACTGTATAATCTTTTCCATGATACTCTATAGCACCTCTTTCTTTTGCCTCTTTGAGGTTTGAAAATCCCTTCAACTTTTCAAAATTTATAACCTCAACTTTTATAAATCCCTTTTGCATATCTGTATGAATCAAACCAGCAGCTTCATAAGCCGACGAATTCCTTCTTGTTGCCCAGGCTCGTGCCTCATTTTGATTAACCGTGAAAAAGGTTATCAGTTCCAAAACGCCATAAACGGACGCTATCAAGTCCTGAATAGCCGATCTTTTCAGCCCATAAATCTCTAAAAATTCCTTTCTCTCTTCATCAGGAATTTCTTTAAGCTCTTCTTCTATTTTTGCATTCAGAATAAGTAGATCTGCGTTTCGTTTCACAGCAATATTCTTCAATGGGGAGAAAAAGTCCTGATTGTTAGCATGTTCGTCAACATTCAAAACATACACAAAAGGTTTGTCGGTTAGAAGAAAAAGCTCCTTGATTATCTTATCTTCATTTTCGTTTTTTACAAAGTTAAAAGCAAGATTTCCTTCATTAAGATGTTTTTTCAACCTCTCCAAAAGTTCGATTTCTTCAATAGCTTCCTTATCACCACTTTTAGCCATCTTAAACTTTTTCTGGTAACGTTTTTCGATGGTATCAAGGTCCTTTAATATCAATTCCAGCTCAACTGTTTCAAGATCTCTAAGCGGATTCAAATCCCCGTCAGAATGTGGAACATTTGGACTAATAAATCCTCTTATGACATGAACAATTGCATCGACTTTTCTTATCTGATCAAGAAACTGATTACCCAGTCCCTCGCCTTTACTAGCACCTTTTATAAGACCTGCGATATCTATGAACTCTATAACCGGCTTTACTCTCCTATGGGAATTTTCCATCTGTGCCAATAAATCTACCCGATTGTCATCAACTTCAACGACAGCTATGTTTGGATCTACTGTACAAAAGGGATAACTTTCAGCCGGAACCTTCAACCCGGTTATAGCATTGAACAGAGTAGATTTACCAGAATTAGGCATTCCAACAATTCCTACATTTAACGTTTATAACCACTCCTCATGTTCAGAAAACTTTTGAATTGACTACCAATAAATTTTACCATAAGCGAATGATGATAATCAGAAAAATCGCAGCTGAAAAATTGTAAAAGAAATGTAAATACTGATGTTTGCAATATGCGGAAAAGGATATAATTAAAAAAACAACTATCTTAGTTGAGAAGGGGGAAGGCAAAAATGAAAATGTGTAAGGTACTTTTGATTTCATTTCTTCTTATGCTGGGACTTTCAACAGTTTTTGGTGTCACTCTAAGTGAAATTTTTACAACCGCCAAATCCAGTAATACCGACTTCATCGTTGCAGACCTGGAACTTCAAAAAGCAAACCTGAATTATGAAATGTCAAAAATACAGGCGGATACAAAAAAAGAATTGCTGAATGCCGAACTCAACTATTACTCCACCATGCTCTCAAACAGAAACAGTATTAAGAACTTTTATTCTGATGTTTTAAGTTCTATCTTCGATATCTGGATAAATGAAATAAACTTGGATATAGCGGATATAAACAAAAGAATAGCAGAGATAAATTATCAAAACACTGAAAATCTCTACAAGAAAAAATGGGCCTCTGATATAGAACTCGAAGAAGCTTCTTTGACCGTTAAAGAAGCTCAGATAGAACTGGAAAATTCCAAGTGGAATCTTGAAAAAGCCATGAAAGACTTTGAGCTTGTAACTGGAAGAAAATGGGAAAATTTCGAGATAAAAATCTACAATTATCAAGATTATGTGGTTTCCGACCAGGTCTGGAAAGAAAATGATTTAAATTTGAAGGTACTGGAACTAAATTATGAGATAGCGAAATACAACCTGGAAACTCTTTCATCAGGAGTTTCTGAGTACGATAGGATTGTGGCAAAAATAGAACTCGAGAAAGCAAAGCTGAACTGGGAAGAAACGTTGAAAAACATTTCAAAAAATCACAAAGATTCTATTCAAAATTTGAAATCCTCTTATTTAAATACATTGAATCTGAAAGATAGATTGGATTTAACTAAAAAAGATTTTCAGGATAGCGAAGTAAACTATCAGAAGGGTCTTATATCTGAACTGGAGTATCTAAATTCAAAATTATCCCTCTTGAACGATCAGAAAAACTATGAAAGTTCGCTGGAAAACTTTCTCAAATTGCTGATCAATTATTTGATAGATACAGGAAGGCTTCCTGAGGAGGAACTTCGTTAATGCTCCGGAAAAAGTTGCTTTTATTTCTTGTGTTTTTGAGTTTTTTTACTTTAGCCTTCAGCGATTTCTGGCAATTATACAAGAATGAATTGCTAAAAACATCTGAATATTTAACAGCGGTTCAAAGCTTCAAACAGGCAGAGCTGAATCTGAAACAGTTCGAAAATTTTCTAAATCCTTATCTTGAATTCACATTTGGCGCAGAACCTCTGGTAATAAACAAAAATGGTATAAATGCCTTTTCAGTGAGTTTAAATCTCAACTTTTTAAAGGTCTATGGAAGTAACATAGGTATCTCACTACCCTTAGATATTGATTTAAAAAATGATTCTATAGACCTTGACTATCCTTCCTTAAAAATATCGAGAAATCTTTTTCAGGAACAAAAAGCAGAACATTTAGAAGCCCTTTCAAATTACTACAGTAGTCTATGGAATTTGAAAGAAGTGAAATGGAGTAAACTCAAAGAACTGATTAATGATATATTCAACTGGTGGTATTATAACGAACTGAAAAAATTAAACGTTGAAAAACTCGAAATCATCAAACAGAAAATGTCTGAAGTAAAGGAAGATTCAGAGAAAAGAGAGTTGAAAAATCAAATTCTGGAAATTCAAAAATCGTTGCTGAATTACGAAAATATTCTGAAGAACATAGATATAGATTGTTCCTATGAACTTTATGAAGAAGCGTTAAAAAGTATAAAAGAACTCATTGAAGAAATTCCTGGAACTTCTAAAGCTTTGAGAGAGGATCTTCTGGCAGCAAAGTACAGCAAAGAAGCAGCCTTCGAAAAATCGAATTTGTGGTATTTACCTTATCTTCCAAACCCATCACTGGGAATAACTTTTGGTTATAACGATGGGAAGTTCGACTGGTCAATCAGTATTTCACTGAGTTATACACTCATTGATCATGGAGAAAAGAAATTCCAATCTGAAAATCGGAAAGTTGATTCGAAGATAAAAGAATTGGATTATTTGAATAAACAAAAGAAGATCGTAGAGAATATCTCGACCATTATGAACTCCATAGATTCACTCATGGTACAAAAAGAATTAGAAAACCTAAAGATTGAAGACTCTTCTGAACAGCTTGAAAAAGATAAAAAACTTCTGGATAAGGGTTTTATAACGGCTTTAGATTTTGAATTATCGAGAATTGAAAATGAAATTTTGAAAGTGGAATATCAGAACATTGAAAACGAAATCCTTATCAAAAAGATCGATTTTCTACTCGAGAGAGGTTATGAACTGAACACTGGAGGTGTGAGTAATTGAAAAAAAGATGGTTGTGGCTCATCATCGTAGTCGCTATCATAGTCGTGCTGATTTTAATATTTTTCAGAAATAAAAATCAGAATTCGTCAAACCAACAGTCAACCAATTCCTTACCCCAGTTTTTTCTTGAATACAAAGTAAAAAGAAGCGAACTGGGAGATTATCTTGAAGTGACAGGTAATGTCGAAGCCGATATCATAAGCATTTCATCAAAAGTGGCGGGAGAAATAGTGGAGATTTTTGTGACAGAAGGTCAGCAGGTAAAAAAAGGCGAACCAGTGGCCAAAGTAGATGATTTATCGTATAGAAAGAGTTACCTCGAAGCTTTGAGCAACTACGAAAGTTCCCTTAATTCTTCCGAAAGATTAAAAGAATTAAGAAAGTTGGAGCTTGAAATAGCAAAAAAGAACCTTGAAAACGCAACAATAACCACTCCAACAGATGGAATAATAGACGAAGTGAATGTCAAAATAGGTGATATTGTCGGTCAGGGAACTGTAATAGCTACTCTGATAGATGAAAATAGTCTTTGCGTTAAAGCGTGGATTGACGAGGTTGATTTGAAAAAGGTAAAGGAAAATTCAGATGTGGTTGTTGAATTTGAGCAACTCGGTATCAACCTCAATGGAAAAATTAACAGAATAAGTCCCTCTGCTGTTTCTTCTGGTGGTATCGTATCAATCCCAATAGAAATAACCCTTGAAGGTAATCCCTGGGAAAAGGGTGTTATACCTAACCTAACTTGTAATGTAAAGATACTTTTGATGAGCAAGAAAAATGTTATAGTGATCCCAAGAAATGGGTTATCCAATGATGAAAACGGTTACTATGTTATGGTGAAAAACGGTAACACTACGGAAAAAAGATATATCGAAACAGGTGAAATGACTGAAGATGTTGTGGAAGTAGTCAGCGGATTGAACGAAGGGGAAACAATTTTGATACAACCAAACAGAGAAAGATTGAGAGAGTTTATGCAAGAAATAGGTGGTTCACAACAATTCAGAACTCCCTTCGGTGGTCCACCTCCTGTAGGAAGGTGATGTAGATGAATCAGAAAGTCGTCGAATTCATAAATGTGAAGAAAATATATGATATGGGTGAGGTCAAGGTAGAAGCGTTGAAAGGCATATCCTTTGAAATTTTGAAAGGAGATTATGTGATCATAATGGGGCCATCTGGAAGTGGTAAATCCACTCTTTTACACATCATGGGATGTTTGGATAGACCAACAAGCGGTAAAGTACTAATAGATGGTGAAGACACTTCTAAAATGAATGATTCCAAACTTGCAAGATTGAGAAATCAAAAAATAGGTTTTGTTTTTCAAAGTTTCAATCTTTTGAGTAAGCTAACAGCTCTTGAAAACGTTGAACTTCCAATGATATACGCTGGAATTGAAAAAAGAAAAAGAAAGAAACGTGCCATCGAACTGTTGGAGATGGTTGGCCTTGGGGATAGACTGAATCACAGGCCTAACCAGCTTTCAGGTGGTCAACAACAGAGGGTTGCCATAGCACGAGCTCTTGCAAATGATCCTCCAATAATTCTTGCAGACGAGCCAACCGGTAATCTCGATACAAAGAGTGGAGAAGAAATACTTAAAATTTTCAAGATGCTTCATGAATCTGGAAAAACAATAATAGTTGTAACACATGACCCTGATATGATTCATGAAGGAAAAACCTTGATAAAAATAAAAGATGGATTGATAGAAGGTGTAGAGGTGTTGGAATTTGTCTGAAATAATAATTGAATCTATAAGAAGTTTAATGAGTAACAAATTAAGAACTTTTCTTTCCATGCTTGGAATAATAATCGGCGTCACGGCTGTCATAACTGTTGTTTCAATAGGTCAAGGAACCACTGAAAATGTTACAAGTCGTATAGCATCGCTTGGTTCAAACGTAATCATAGTGATGCCGGGTATATCAGGTGGTTCTGGTAGAGCTGCAACTCAATTATCTGATATTCTAAGTGTATCGGATGTTGAAAAAATTCGACAGATGTGTCCAAATGTTTCAAAAGTAGCACCAATTTTGCAAAGAAGCTCAAATATCGGATATGAGAACCAAAATACTGTTGCAACGATTATGGCATCTACACCTGAAATATTCGACATTTTGAATCTTGAAATTTCCAAAGGTAGGAAATTAACTTATGAAGATGAAGAAAATTTTGAAAATGTTGTCATACTTGGATATGACGTTGCGCAGGAAATATTTGGAGACGAAGAACCTCTTGGTAAAAATATCTACATATCTTTGAATATCGGTAACTCCTCTATCAAAAAATTATTTAAAGTAGTCGGTATCATGAAAAAGCTTGGAAGCAAATTGATGTATCGACCAGACGACTCGATAATAATACCCTTTTCATCCGCTGATGAAAGAATTTTTTACTCTCAGGGAAAAGTTAACTCAATAATAGCATCAGCAGATAGTTCAGAAAATTCTCAGATTGCTATGATACAAATAGATCAGGTTCTCTATGACAGGTTTGATACAGCCGACAAATACAGATTTATAAGTCAAGAATCCATAATGGAAACTCTTCAGGAAACAACCGCAATTTTAAGTTTCTTTTTGGGAGCCATAGCGGCCATTTCTTTGATAGTTGGTGGAATAGGGATAATGAATATAATGCTCGTTTCTGTAACGGAGAGAACGAGAGAAATAGGCGTCAAACTTGCGATTGGAGCCACGAGAAAAAGAATTTTATGGGAATTCATCTTTGAAAGCGTTCTGCTCACTTTCATTGCTGGTGTAATAGGTATCTTGCTCGGTATTGGTTTCTCTAAATTAACAGAAATACTCGCCAGTGATTTTAATTTAAAAACATCCGTTTCCTGGCAATCCATAGCCATTGCCTTCGGTGCTTCTACTCTCATTGGGCTCTTCTTTGGAATTTATCCCGCAAGTAAGGCTTCAAAGCTTGATCCAGTTGAAGCATTGAGATACGAGTGATTTTTAACTACATGACAATATTTTTTAAATTATGGTGCAAATTTTAAATTGCACCATAAATTTTTTAAAATTAATCTACAAAATGTTTGACTTTTTTGAGTTTTATCTGTATAATTTCAATTTGGAAATCAAATTTATTCAACACGAGGTGAAAAAATAATATGACAGCACCGCAAAAGAGAAACTTTTGGCTTTACGCAATCGGAAGATTGGTATCTCTTATAGGAAGTGGTATACAGGCTGTGGCATTGCCTTTGTACATTCTTGATAAAACTGGTTCTGGCTCGATGATGGGAATTTTTGCTATGTTGAGTATGGTTCCTGCTTTAATGATAACCCCACTTGCCGGTGTAATCGGTGATAGATGGGACAGAAAAAGGATCATGGTTAACCTCGATTATGCTCGTGGTCTCATAATATTAATACTTGCTTTTTTAACCCTTACAAACAAATTGAACATACCGATACTTTTCATCACTCAAATATTTGTTTCACTCATGGATTCAATTTTTGGTTCCGCAACAGCAGCCATGCTTCCGGACCTTCTAAGTGTAGAGAAATTGAAATGGGGAAATTCAATAATGGCAACTATTCGAAGTCTTTCTGGGATAATAGGTCCTGCACTCGGTGGAATAATATACGGAATCCTTGGAATAGAGTGGGTTTTCATTATAAATGGTGTTTCCTTCATTTTATCTGCGGTAAGTGAGATGTTTATAAAATATACCGTTCCTCATGATCGGGACAAGAAGTTTAATCTGAAGATATTTATAGAAGACACCAAAGAAGGTTTGAAGTTCATATGGGGTAAAAAAACTCTTTTATCTCTTCTGATGTTGTTCATGGTTTTGAACTTTCTTGCAAACCCTATTTTCATAGTTGCATTGCCCTATGTTTTTAGAGAAGTAATAGGATTCAGCGCACAGCAATTTGGCTATGCCCAAACTTTCTGGACAATTGGAACTCTTCTTGGAAGCATAATGGTAGGAACATTTCTGATCAAAATTTCAACGAGTAAACTTTTTAAAATTGGATTATTGGCCATGGTTTATATAGCCATAATTTTTTCATTCGAATTTTTTCCTGTTTTTCAGAACATTTTCGGTGGACCAACATGGGGATACTTCCTTCTAATAGCAATTTCGCTTCTAATAATGGGAATTTTCAATATGATACTCAACATACCAATAGATACCTATCTTCAAAAAATGACTCCTTCGGATATAAGGGCAAGAGTTTTTTCAGTAATAGGTTTATTAGCACAACTTGCGGTTCCAGTGGGCTCTTTGATATTCGGATTGCTGCTTGACAGATTCCCTGCCCATTCTGTAATGATGGCTATAAGCATCCTTCTTGCTCTGATATCAACAGCATACATACTCAGAGGACCGAAAGAAATCTTAGTCGAAGAAGAAATCTAAACAAAAAGAACTCGAAACAAAATCTTCCAAGGGTATTATGATAAATTAACCCCTTGGAAGACACCCCCGCGGTTTGGCAAGATTATACTCAAAACAAAAAAATTTGTCAATTTTTGAGGTATAATTTTTTGTGATATTCTTATATAAAAATGTGGGATTAAGCAAGAATTAATTAAAATAGAAATTTCTTCTTATCCATTCAATTACAGTAATCCAAAAGAAAGTATTCCAAAGCTGGTAAATATTTTTCAGCTCGCATATAAATTGGACTGAACGGCTTTAAATCATTAACAGCCCAGTTTGAATCAGCGGATGACTGTTATATCTACACTATGTTAGAATAATAAAGATGCTGAAAGAGCATAGATTCAAAGATTATCTTTTCATACAATTTGAAAGCAAAGTACATTATGGCGAGAGAATACTTGCAAATGTTCAGTTATTGAAAAATTATAATTATGATCAGTTAATAAAGTCTCCGAGGAGGTCATTTAAGTGGAAATTTACAAACTGACTGTCGAAGAATTACTAACGCTTTTTAGAGATGGAAAATTGAAAGTTGAAGAAGTGATAAACGTTTTCAAGGAAAGAATAAATAAAATCGATGAAAATGTTAAGGCATTTATTTCTGTGTTAGAACCCGATACACCTGAAATTGATGCAAAACTATCAGGTATTCCATACGCTCTAAAAGACAATATCCTTGCTAAGGGAACGAGAACAACTTGTGCTTCGAAAATACTTGAAAATTATTTTTCAGTCTATGATGCCACTGTCACTAAAAAACTGAAAGATTCCGGTGCTATACTTATTGGAAAAACCAATCTTGATGAATTTGCGATGGGCTCGAGCACCGAAAACTCGGCATTTTTTACCACACGAAATCCTTGGGATCTTTCGAGAATAGCTGGCGGCAGTAGTGGGGGATCTGCTGCTGCTGTTGCATGTAGAGAAGTTCCTTTTTCTCTTGGAAGCGATACAGGTGGTTCAGTTAGATTACCTGCGGCTTTCTGCGGTGTGATTGGATTCAAACCATCCTACGGTCTTGTATCAAGGTATGGTTTGGTTGCTTTTGGTTCCTCACTCGACCAAATAGGACCGATTACGCATTCTGTAAGAGACACTGCTTTAATAACCCAATTAATATATGGTAAAGATCCAAATGACTCAACGACAGTTGATATAGAACTTGATTTTCTAAGAGACATAGAAGAAGGAATGCCCGGTATGAAATTCGCTCTTCCAAAACAATTTTTGGAAGATACTCTGGACGATGAAATCGCAAACGCTCTAAAAAAATTGATAAAAATTCTTGAAAGCAATGGTGGTAAAGTTGAGGAGGTTGATATACCTTCCTTGAAATATGTTGTAGCAGTTTATTATATAATAGCTCCCGCTGAGGCAAGCTCCAATCTTGCAAGATACGATGGAATAAAATACGGTTTGCGCAGTAAAAAAGAGGATTTAAATTCGACATACATAAGCACACGTGGTGAAGGCTTTGGAGAAGAAGTCATACGGAGAATAATGCTTGGTACTTTCACATTAAGTGCTGCTTATTACGATGCTTACTTCGATAAAGCCCAGAAAGTCAGAACAATCATAAAGAATTCACTTAACGAAATTTTCGAAAAATACGATGCCATAATCAGTCCAACTTCACCGGTCGTTGCTCCTAAAATAGGTGAAATAAAAGATCCTTTAACGTATTATCTGATGGATTTGTACACAATACCGGCAAATTTAGCTGGACTTCCGGCAGTGAGCATTCCAATAGATTTTCAAAATGGTCTTCCGATAGGAATCCAAATAATGGGAAAAAGGTTCGAAGACCCCAAAGTACTTAGAATAGCCAGGAGTGTTGAAAAGGCCCTCGATATACTTGATGAAACAGGGCATTTACCAGTTCCGGAATTTTGATGGAGGTGCTCAAATGATTGAAGATAAATACGGTATAACCATAGGTCTGGAAATCCATGCTCAGCTTTTAACTTCTACCAAAATCTTTTGCTCCTGTGATGCGAACGTTTTTGATAGAGAACCAAACAGTTCGATATGTCCTGTGTGTACTGGCCAACCAGGTGCTCTTCCAGTTTTAAATGAAGAAGTAGTTAGAAAAGCTGTTATGGCTGCTTTGGCCCTGAATTGTAAAATCAATAGATATTCGCGATTCGATCGAAAAAATTATTTCTATCCAGATTTGCCGAAAGGATACCAAATAACCCAGTATTTCTACCCCATAGCTGAAAATGGGTATCTAAACATAAAAATAGGTGAAGGCAACAAAAAAATACGTATCAGACGATTGCATATAGAAGAAGATGCAGGTAAAATGTTGCACTCATCTGATAACATAACTCAGGCAACTCACAGTCTTGTTGATTTGAATCGCTGTGGGATACCATTGATAGAAATCGTAACCGAACCAGACATCGAATCGCCTATTGAAGCAAGACTTTTTATGGAAAAACTGAGAGATATTTTAAGATACATCGATGTGTGTACTGGCGATATGGAAAAGGGAGCTCTTAGATGTGATGCCAACATATCGATATACAACAAGGAAACGCTTGAAAGAAGTTCAAGAGTTGAGGTTAAAAACATAAATTCTTTCAGATTTGTTGAAAAAGCTCTTGACTTTGAAGCCGATAGAATCAAAAAAATGATGGAAAAAGGAGAACGAGTCGAACAGGAAACAAGGGGATGGGATTTTAGCAGTAGAAGCACCGTTTCAATGCGAAGTAAAGAAGAAGAAAGTGATTATAGGTACTTCCCGGAACCTGATCTCCCACCTTTGATTGTCAGCGAAGACTATATTAACGAATTGAAAGAAAAATTGCCGGAACTCCCAGATGAAAAAATTCAAAGATTTCAAAGTGAATATAATTTACTTGAATACGACGCGACAGTTCTAAGTTCTTCAAAAAAACTCGCAGATTTCTTTGAAGACTGTGTGAGACTATACAACAATCCCAAGAGATTAAGCAACATAATAATAAATGATCTTCTTTCTTTATTGAACGAACATAATGTTGAGATTGATGGAACTAAAATTAGGCCAGAAGCAATTGTGAAAATAGCCAAGCTAATTGACAGCTCCAAAATTTCGGCAAGTAATGCAAAATCTATTCTTGAAGAAACTTTCAAGACCGGAAAAGATCCACAGGATATTGTAAAAGAAAAAAGGCTTGAACAAATAGATGATGAGGAATTTCTGAACAAAATCATAGAAAAGGTCATACAACAGAATTCGAAAGCTGTTGAGGATTACAGAAAAGGAAAAAAAGGTGTTGTTGGATTTCTAGTTGGCATGGTCATGCGCGAAACACGTGGTAAAGCAAATCCAAAGGTCGTTTCTCAGATGATAGAAAGTAAATTGAACGAATCGTAAAAGAGGGATTGAAATGGCTGTGATAACATTAAAGCAGAAGTTGAAATCCCGTATTTTCAACGGTCATCCTTGGATATATTCGAATGAAGTAGACAGTGTAATTGAAGAACCAAAAGATGGAGAAATAGTAACGGTTCTTAACAGCTCCAGACAATTCGTAGGAAAAGGTTTTTACAATTCAAAATCTCAGATCAGGGTTCGTTTGATTACACGTAAAAACGAAACAATAGATGCCGCCTTCTTTGAAATACGACTCAAAGAAGCCTTAAAAAGAAGGTTTAATTATACAAAAAGACAGGCATATAGAATATCCCATGCAGAAGCTGACGGATTACCCGGTTTGGTCATAGACAAATACGGTGATTATCTTGTTTTTCAAATAAACAGCCTTGGAATGTACAAAAACCTGCCAATCATAATAGATGCAACCACCAAACTTTTGAATCCAAAGGGAATATTTTTAAAAAATGATTCTCCATCTCTTGAAAAAGAAGGAATGGACAAGATCAAGGAATGGGTATATGGAAATGGACCCGAAATAATTGAATTTCAAATGGATGGTTTAAAAATGTATGCTGATATTTCTCAGGGACAAAAAACAGGTTTTTTTCTGGACCAGATTGAGAACTCAAAAATGCTCTCGAGTTTTTCTTACAAAAAAAGGTGTTTGGATGTGTTTTCTTATACCGGGAATTTCGCTCTTCAAATGTTAAAAGGCGGAGCTTTACAAGTTGATCTTGTCGATATATCGAAAAGAGCCCTCGAAATTTCTGAAAAAATTTTGAGAGAAAACAAATTTGGAAATTTCTTTTTGATAGAATCAAATGCTTTTGATTTTTTAAAAAAGCTTGAGCGTGGTGGCGAAAAATACGATCTGATCTCACTGGATCCGCCGCCTTTCGCGCGTTCGCGTTCAAGAATATCAAATGCACTGAAAGGCTATAAAGAAATAAATCTTAGAGCTATGAATTTGTTAAAAAATCCCGGTATCCTGGCTACTTCTTCCTGTTCTCAATCAGTAACACGAGATGAATTTGAAAAGGTCCTTTATTCAGCTGCTGCGGATACTCGAAAGAGGTTAACAATACTTCATAGAGGCGGTCAGCCAGTAGATCATCCAGTCGTCATGAACATACTGGAAAGCGATTACCTGAAATTTTACATACTGTTAGTGGAGGATTTAGATTGAAGGCGTTGATAGTTGATGGTTATGTTGATGAACCTGCCCTTCTTGGAGTTCCACCATATTTATCCCCTCATCCGAGATATTGCTTTGGAGTTTTCAGATATTTCAATATAGAAGCAGATTATTTAACAATTGATCAGTTAAGAGAAAAAAATGACTGGCATTTTCTAAATAATTACGATTACCTGCTGTTAATAGCAGGTATAAGTGTTCCTGGAAGATATCTTGGTGGGACCCCAATAAATTTGTACGAAATAAATAAAATCTCAAATTTAGCTCATAGACCCGTCAAAATGATCGCAGGTCCAGTAACCAAAGGTTACTCCCTTCACGGAGGTACCAGAGCTATAAGTGCTGATTTTGAAAAATTCGAGCACGTAATATCAAAAGATCCCGAGATTTATATTTATGAGCTTCTAAGCGGTGAAAAAGTGAAAAGTAGATACGAACTGATAAGAAAAGTAATACCTTTTAGTGGTGAAATTGTAAAGATGCATCCTTATTTTCCTTATGTAATGTGTGAGTTAGAATTATCAAGAGGTTGTGATAAAGATATTGCCTGCACTTTTTGTACAGAACCTTTATTCTATGGCAGAGTCTCTTCAAGGGAAGTGAGAGATGTTGTAGAAGAAGTGAAGTGTTTGTATGAATCCGGAGCAAGGTACTTTAGATTTGGAAGGGCTTCTAATATCCTGTCATATGGTTCAAATTCAGAGAAACTCGTTCCAGAACCTTCAAAAATTCATGAACTTTACAGTGGTGTTCGCGAGGTTGCACCAGAATTGAAGGTACTGCATACAGATAACGCCAACCCGTGGTATCTTGTAAAGCATAAAGATAAATCCATAAAAATTCTTCAAACGATAGCAGAATACAATACTCCGGGAGATATAGTATCATTTGGTGTTGAGAGCTTTGATAAAACTGTACTCAAACTCAATAAAAACGAAGAAAATCCTGATGCAATCATAGAAGCTGTGAAAATCGTGAATCAGATAGGTGGTAGAAGAGTTGATGGTATTCCCAAACTTTTGCCCGGTATTAATCTTCTTTTTGGGCTTCTTGGTGAAACGCCAGAAACGTACAAAATAAATTTCGATTATTTGAAGAAGATACTTGATATGGGTTTAATGCTTAGAAGAATAAATATAAGAAAAGTCATAGCATTTCCTGGAACAAGGTATTATAAAGAAACAGGTGGTAAAATTAAATTGAACAAAAGGTTGTTTGAAAAATTCAAAAATGATGTCAGGGAAAAGATTGATTTTGAAATGCTTAAACGGGTTTTTCCATTTGGAACTTTACTCAAAGAGGTTATACTTGAAGAGAAGAAAGGTGATGTAAATTTTGGAAGGCAGATAGGTTCTTATCCAATACTCGTTGGGTTTCGAGGAAACTATCAGAAATTCCAGGTACTGGATGTGGTGGTAGTAGACCATGGTTACAGATCTATAACAGGTGTGATTTACCCTAAAAGTATTAACGATATCACCTACAAAGAGTTAATGGATATTCCAGGAATAGGTAAAGCAAGAGCGGAACTAATTCTTTTAAATAGACCTTTCAATAACTGGGACGATTTAGCGAAAATTTTGAATGACGGTAAGATTCTTAATACCTTGAAAATTGTTCTCACACTTTAAAATCTACGAGGTGGGAGATAAAGTGTATTTTTTGAAGATGGTTTTAGGAAATCTAAGATTCATAATCGGTTTCATAGCTTACGTTTTTTATGGATACTTTGTGATATTTAGAATGAGAAATAAAAGAAAAAAATACGGTATTGAAGAAGCTTTGAAATACGTCGCTCCAAAGATTAAGAATTTTTCAATAAGGGCATTCAAATGGACTTTCATAGATGTGGAAGTTGAAGGTATTGAGAATATACCAAAAGGTTTCAATTTTCTCGTAGTTGCAAATCATCAAAGTTTACTTGATATTCCATTATTACTTGCAACCATAGATCCCACGCTTGCTTTTATAGCAAAAAAAGAAGTAGGAAAAATTCCAATGATAGGTACTTTTGTGAGGGAAATGGGTGGAGTTCTTCTGGATAGAACAGATACTTCTAAAGCTGTTGTTGCATTAATAGAAGTTATGAAAGGATTGAGAGAAGGTAGAAGCTTTGTATTATTCCCTGAGGGAACAAGAAGTGAAGATGGAAATCTTAAAGAATTCAGAAAGGGCAGCTTAAAAATTGCACTGAGAACGAAAGTGAAAATTCTACCGGTTGTCATAGATGGTACAATAAAAGTTACACCAAAAGGAAGTATTTTTATAAGACCTAAAAAAGTAAAGGTTAAAATTCTTGAACCAATTGAACCAGATAAATTTGAAAACGAGGATAATCTTCGAGAATTCCTCATGGAAACTTTTAAAAAACAACTAACGTTAATGAGAGGAGGTGCTGTCGTTGAAAAAAGCAAGGATAAAAGCACTTCTCGTTGATAAAGAGAACAATTCTCCTGTCGTCCTGGTTGAGATAGAGGATACTACAAAAGTTATTCCGATATGGATAGGCGCTTTTGAAGCATGGGCAATGGCAATGGCAATTGAAAATGTCGAATTTCCAAGACCTCTAACTCATGATCTTTTGATAAGTTGTGTCGAAAACCTGAACGGGAAATTTGACAGAATTGTTATTCATAGCATAAGAGATAACACATACTTTGCTTCGCTTTATGTTATAGACAATTCAGGTAATCAAGTTATAATAGATTCACGACCTTCCGATGCCATAGTTCTTTCATTGAAGAGGGATATTCCTCTATATGTAACAGAAGAAGTAATTTCAGAGAGCGGTATAGATCTCACTGTTGATATTCCATCAGAAAATGAAGAAGACAGAAGATTCAAGGATTTTGTAGAAAAGCTTGACATAGAACAATTAAAAGAAATAATGAAACATAAAGAACGGAAAGAAGACGAACCTGATATCAACGATCTGGAGGATGAAGAATGAACTTGATCTTTAAAAACATTTTTGGAAAGTTTCTTAAAGGAAAGGCAAATAAAAATTTGAATAAAAAGTTCAAGAATCTGAACTTTCCTGGTATCTCACTACGAAAAAATTCAAATGAAAATATTGGAGTTGTACAGATTAAATATAACCATCTTGAAAAGACAGAATTTGTAGATTTGATTTATTCTATCACAAGCCAGGCGTATGAAAAAAACGCAGGAATACTGTTTTTTCCAGGTGGACTTCAGTATGTTCTTTTTCCAGCACTTAAAGAAAATCCAAGATATGTGAAATATTTTACTGAAAACCACCTTGAAGATTTTATAAAAATCTTTTCAAAGATGGCAGAAGGCTTTGGTATGAACATTTTCACTGGAGAATTTTATCTGTATGAAAACGATGAGATAATGAAATGCGGAATGGTTTTTGACAGTTTTGGAAAGATTTCTTACTTCTATAAAAGACCTATTGAAAAATTAGAATTACCACCTATTTATGGATTCAACAATTTTAATTTTGCTTTTTTGACTTTTGAAGAAACTTTGATGTATGAGATGTCCAAACTTTCTGTAATTAAGGGTGCTAATGTACTGGTAAATTGTTCTATAGGTAATATTTCACCTTACAGATACTGTGAATACAGGGGAATATGGTCGAGATGTCAGCAATTCAAAGTCTTTGGAATAAATGCCACGATGGTTGGAGAAACTCCTTGGGGTTATTCCGCAATTCCTTCCGGGCTTTACGGCCCCGTAGAATTCTTTAAAGATGGAATCATAGCAACGTCAACAAATCTTTCTGGAACAGAAATAGTTGTTGGAAAATTCAGTCTTGAGAGTATAAACTTCTCAGGACTTGAATATGGTAATCTGAACAAACTCATGAAAACTCTGAAATTATGATGAGAGGTGCTGAAATGATCAAAAATTTCAAAATAGGGGCACACATGCCTATATCAAAGGGCTTTGGAAAAGTACCTTACGAGACATTAGAAATAGGTGGAAATTCCTTTCAGATATTCAATCACAGTCCACGAGTTTGGAGGAGTTCCTTACCAGATATAAAAGAGACGACCAAGTTCAGAAAATCAATGGAAGAATGTAAAATAAACTTCGACAACGCTTTTGTACATTCAGGTTATCTTGTAAACCTTGCAAGTCCAAAAGAGGAAGTCTGGAATAAATCCATAAAACTGCTAATACAAGAGATCAAAATATGTGAACTTTTAGGTCTTAAATATTTGAACGTACATCCAGGTAGTCATTTAGGTGAAGGTGAGGAATTTGGTCTGAAAAGAATAGTGGAAGCTTTAAAACTTGTTTTCAGAGAAACAGAAAGTAGTAACGTGGTAATTCTTCTCGAGAATGTTTCACCAAAAGGTGGCAATATAGGATACAAGTTCGAACATCTGAACTATATAATGCACGCTTTTGAAAATAGAATAGCTGTAACATATGATACTTGTCATGGTTTTGATGCTGGATACGATATAACCACAGTATCAGGAATGAAGAAATTGATCGATGAAATAGAAAATACAGTTAAAATAGAAAACATAAAGATGATTCATCTCAACGACTCAAAATACCCTCTGGGTTCAGCAAAGGATAGACATGAAAATATTGGAAAAGGCTTCATTGGAATAAGCGGATTCAGGAACTTTCTTTCATTTGAAGAATTCCAGAATATTCCCTTGATTTTAGAAACACCTGGTTCAAATTCAGAACACGCAGAGGATATAAAAATACTGGAAACAGAAATACTCTGCAAACTTTAAAAGCAGGAGAAATAAACATGCCTTTCGATGGATTGACACTTAAAAAGTTAATGAAACACTTTGAGGATCTGAATGATACAACTTTAAAGCAAATATATCAGCCCCGAAAAAACGAATATTACTTTCAATTCGGTGATTTCTTTCTTCGAGTTTCATTGAAGCCCGAGTTTTCTTTTGTCTCGTTATCACAAAAATTCTGGGATGATCTGCCGTATCCATCCAATTTCGTTATGCTTATGAGAAGCCTGATAAAGAGCGCCCGTGTAGTCGGTATTTCGCAATTGGACTTTGATCGGGTTCTTTTAATAGATTTTAGAAAATTGAAAGAGTCCGGTCAGGTGAGAAAATTCAGACTAGTCATCGAGCTTATGGGAAAATTTTCAAATATGATACTGGTTGATCTCGATTCAGAAAAGATTGTGGATGCTCATAAACGTATAAGTACGAGATTTAGAGATATACAACCTGGCAAAAGATTTGAATTTTACCTCAGCAACCAGAAAAATCCTTTTGAACTAAAAGTAGAAGATCTGAACTTTAAAACTTCCGATGTTAAAAAGGAACTCCTGAAAGTTGTACAAGGATTTTCACCCTTGTTGATAGATGAAGTGATTTACCGGACAGGCAAAGAAAACAAAATACTTGAAAAGATAAAAGAAGTAGCTTTAGAAGTCATCGAAGATAGTGGACTGTATCTGTACTCGTCTGAAAAACTGGAAGACGTTGTTGGAACACGACTTCATTCTTTTAAAGATGAAAGACCCGAATATTTTACAAATCCATTTGAAGCCCTTGAAAAGTTCTCAGAGATGCTCAATAAACGCGATCAATTCAAAAGTAAAATCGGCAATCTGATAGAAGTTGTAAAGTCCAGAAAAGAAAAGCTCGAAAGAACCTTGAACGCTTTGAAAGAACAGATGGATAGATATCAAAAATATGATGAATACAAAAGAATAGGAGATTTAATAATGACGAATCTCCACACGCTAAAACAAAACGAAGAACGCAGCAAAGTAAGTCTATATGATTGGAAAAAAAATGAAACTGTTGATGTAAAGATAAACCCTACCAGATCCCTTCTTGAAAATGCCCGGGATTACTTTGAAAAGTACAAAAAATACAGCGAAAAATTCAAAGGTTCCAAAGCTCGATTTGAAAGTCTAAAACAAGAACTTGATTATCTGGAACATATTCAGTATTATCTGACCAGCGCTGAATCACTTGATGATATTGAAGAAATACGCGAAGAATTGATAAACGTAGGACTCATAAAGCAAAAAAAAGATAAGAACAAATCCAAAAAGCCCTCTTCTGATGGAAAATATAAAATTTACGAATACAATGGTTTCAAAATTCTGGTTGGAAAAAACAACAAGCAGAACGATGAATTAACTTTCAAAGTGGCTAATAAAAATGATCTGTGGTTCCATGCCAAAGACATCCCTGGAAGTCATGTGATATTGAAAATCAATGATGAAGAGCCAACAGAAGAAGTGATGCGTTATGCTGCCATTCTTGCAGCTAAACATTCTAAAGGCTCTCAGTCTTCAAAAGTGGCTGTTGACTACACACAGGTTAAGAATGTCTGGAAGCCTAAAGGTGCAAAACCTGGATTTGTTCTCTATAAGAACTACAAAACCATTTTCGTTAATCCTCAGGATTTAGAAAAGATCTAATATACTCGGATTGATTTGAAAATAGGGATAAAACCTGTCTTTCTCATATTTGATTCCAAATTCAGTGGCAAGTTCCACATAATACTGAATAGAAAAATTAGTCTTGAATCCTATTTTAAAAACAGGTTCAGGTTTCCCGCTGGAAAACTTCAAGCCATTTGATGCTATCAAATCAACTGAACCTATAGAATACCTACCATCCAATGTGCCTCTGTCTATTATCCATAAGGGTGTCTGTGCATTTACACTTAAAGAAACAGAATCTTTATTCAAAATCATCTGGAAATTCCATAATGTTTTCAAGGCAACAAAAGAATTCATCAACCCAATGTTCCAGTTTTCTATTTTCATGATATTTGTAGAAAACGACAAAGCTGTTCTCCAAAATCTACCATAATATCTATTGTAGAACTGGTCGAATAAGAATGATGAGGTCAACTGTACATTAAAATCCTGTCCACTTGAAGCTTGAAGATCAACTTTTTGAACAAAGCTCACAGGTTTTGCAGGGTTACCAAACGGAATGTAAAAATTCGCTTTTCCATTCATAGAATTTTCAAATTTTCCAGAATCTTCGAAAGAATATCTGAAATTGAAGTTTAAGGAATAGTCCAGAAACTCTCTTCCAATGAAAAAAATCGATAAATTCACTGGTTCGTTGGCTGTTCTGAATATACCGTACGATAAGACTAAATTCTCAACGAAAACATCCCAGAAGGCATTGAACTGATAAATCATAAACTGTGCAGATTCCTCCGTAACAGACACATAAGGCAAAAACATCCAGATTCTTGGCTTCACATAATTTAAAAAACCAACACTGTTAGAGAGCACATAATTTCTTTTTGCTATTATGTCTTCAATATGATCAAAACGTTCATAACACAATTTCTTATTTGTTTCATAAGTTTTTTCAAAAGGTTCTGCAATATAAAAGATATCATAACCGACTGGGGTATATCCTCTGTAAACAATCCCTTGCTTGAAGATTTTGGGACTGAAAGCTCCGTAAATGACGTTGGTTATCCTGAAAATCTCCTTTTTTTCTAAATCGGCAACATAAATATTGAAGATGTTGTACTCACTATCAGGTGAATCCGAAGCAAAATAGAGATATCTGCCGTCTTCAGAGATTTCGGGCTCAAATTCGTTCGATAAGTCGTTCGTCAGTCTGTAAACTGTGCCATCAGAAAGTTTTAAAACGAACAAATCCTTCTGCCCTTCATATGTACCCGAAAAATAAACAAGACCATTGTAATGAGAAAAAGAATCCACAAAAATTCCTCTGGTCTCATCGAAAATTATTTGAGTTCTTCCGGTTTTCAAATTGTATTTTTTTATCCTCCTGAAGCCCTTATCGTTCGTCAACATAAGAAGCTCTTCCTCATTGTACCAGTCAACCGAAACAACTCTTCTTAAATTTAGATTCCATAATCTATCTTCGACGGTGTCATAAATAATCAGTTCATTGAAACTGAAGATGTTGAAGTACTGCTGTGAATTAACAACAATGGCAACGTATCTTCCAGAAGGGGAGACCTCAATATCCACTGGTATTTTCCCCAGTCCTATCACTTTCTTTTTCAAGCGATTTTCCAGGTCCAGAACTGACAGACTTGACTCTGAATTTTCGTTATCTTCAAAATAAAAGATCTTTCCATCTTTTGATACATCGAAAATCCCCGTCCACCAGCCAGAATAAGTCAATCTTTTACCAACTCGAAGGATATGATAATTCACCCAGCGCTTTATTTCCTCTGCTTTTTTTTGCTCATGCTTTTTCCATTTTTCGACAAAATCTCTCATATCTTCCTCAGAAATTTTTTTCAAGGCACTAATTATTCCTGAAGCGGGTGAATTGAAAAATTCATAAAGAAAATGTTTTAAAGCAGGTACTCCAAAATACTCAACTATGAATTCTATCAAAGATGCTCCGTATTCATACATCATGCCAGCTGGTGCCCACTGTCTATGTGAAAAATAGCCCCCAGCAATCTCAAGCCCCCTGAACTTACCAGCCATTAAATCTCCTCGAATGTACATCTGAAATCTTGCGTCATTTAATCTACCAAAGATATCATTGAATTTTGATTCTGTGAATATAGATAGTCCTTCATGAAGATAAAGAGGTATTTGAGAGCTTAGAATTAAAGATGGTAAGGGATCTCCAAATGTTCTCAAAATTGAATAATAGGGATTGAAATAATTTCCAAGTAAAACATGAGTCAGCTCATGGGTAAAAACGAACCTGTACCAGTTTTTATAATCTGAGGAAATATCGTTTCCAGAGTTTCCACAAGCATATATATGGATTGAATCGTCGAAGGGAATCGCAAAAGCATTTGGTATATCGGTGTCATCTGTTATAATTACTCTAAGCCTTTCATCAGGTAAAATACCATAAAAAGAAGTTATATCTTCATAAAGCCTATCAACTTCCGAAACGAAATCATATATAGAAGCTTCAAGACCTTTTTGATATATCACATCAACATATTTAGTTTTAAAAACCCTGTAATCCAGCAAAGGATTTGCTATGCCATAGAAAACAGGAACAACTGTTAAAATCAGAAAAAACAAACGTTTCATGATAGATTCAAAAGTTCAGATCAACCTTTGGAGCATTCCTTTCTTCATCTGATGTAATTTCAAAGAAAGGATATGGTTCGAATCTGAACATAGACGCTACGATATTACTTGGAAAAACCTCCAGGGCTGTATTGTACTTCATAACCGTATCATTGTAAAACTGCCTTGCATATGAGATTTTGTTCTCAGTTGAAGTTAATTCTTCTGTTAACTGTGCAACGTTCTGTGAAGCCTTTAAATCTGGGTACTGTTCCATCACGACCAGCAATCTGCTCAAAAGTCCGCTCAGTTCTCCTTCGGCTTTCATTCTATCCTGTAAATTCCCTGCACCTACAGCTTTAGAACGCGCCTCAACAACCTTTTGAAGTGTTTCCTGCTCAAATTTCATATATCCTTTTACTGCGTTAACAAGATTTGGAATTAAGTCGTGCCTTCTTTTTAGTTGAACATCAATTTGACTCCAAGCATTTTGAACCCTTTTTCTCTTGACAACAAGCGAATTGTAAATAGCAATAAAAGCTATAACAACAATTGCTATTATTATCAAAACCAGAGCCAGAACCATACAATCACCTCCTGTTTTTATGATTATATCATCACAGTATCTCAATACGGAAAAGAAAGCCTTGAAGAGTTGAAAATGGTGTGATATAATTTCTGCTGCAAGAAGGCCCCATAGGATAACGGCTAGTCCATCGGATTCTCAGTCCGAAGGTCGGGGTTCGATTCCCCGTGGGGCTGCCAGGTTTTAAAAAACCTCCCGAAATCGGGAGGTTTTTTATTACAGAAATATTATAAGAAACTTTATCTGAATCCAAACTATTCGATCAATAAAGACCCTATTCCAAACAAACCTGATCCGGTATGAACCGTCAAGGTACTTGATATCTTCCCTTCAAAAATCTTTCTGCAATTTTCCATAAGTTTGATTTTTTCCAGATATTTTTTCTGAACTTCTTTCACAGAATCATCGTTGCCACTCACATAAACCGCTGCAAAAAATTTTTTGTTTCCTATGAATCTCAAAAATTCTTCAAAAACTTTTTCATAAGCTTTCTTGATTCCACGTGCCTTACAGACCGTGTAATAAACTCCCTCATTATCAACAGAAATTATTGGTTTCACTTTCAAAAGTTCACCAATTGTTGCAGAGACTTTTCCTATTCTGCCACCTCTAACAAGATATTTCAAAGTTGGAATTGCAAAAAATACCCTGGATCTTTTTATATCTTTCTGAATGAGCTCGACTATTTCATCGAAATCTTTACCTTCTTCAATATATTCAAGAGCCTTGATAACAATCAAACCAGAACCTATGGAGATGTTCAAAGTGTCTATGTTAACTATCTTAACTCCAGCGTTTTCTTTAATAAAATTTTCAGTGACCATTCTAAAAAGGTTGAAAGTTATTATTTCATATTTTCCTTCTTTAACAAGTTCTTCAAAAGCCTCCTGAACTCTGTTTGCTGATGGAAGAGAGGTTTTTATATTTTCATCTATATGATTAAAGAAATCCTCTTCTGAAATTTCACCTTCCTCAATATTCTTTTCCGTTTATTACAATTCTTAAAGGCACAACTTTAATGTTGTACTTTTTTACTATATCTTCTGGAATATCGCATCCAGAATCCACAACAACACCTATATTCATCATTTTCACCTTCCTGAATCAAATAATTTCTTTAGTTTTATTTTACCATCTTGATATGGTTATAATTAAGAAATAGGTGAGCACATTGCACAGAGAGTTGTTTTACGATTTAAAGTCTGATCTTGATGAGTTTGTTTTTACGATAGATA
>JARRBB010000078.1 GCA_029981435.1 Thermotogaceae bacterium
TATCATGGAAAGAATATATGGAATATGAAAAGACAGGAATTTAAAAAATACAGAAAAGCTGTACAAATGATTCACCAGGATCCGTACGCTTCACTTAATCCTATGAAACAAGTTTATGATATTTTGAGCGCTCCCCTTTTCAGACACAAGATCGTTAGTAATAGAAATGAAGCACGCGATAAAGTTCTGGAATTATTGGAGACAGTTGGAATGACACCACCAAAAGATTTTATAGATAAATACCCTCATGAATTGAGCGGTGGACAGAGACAGAGAATAGTTATCGCAAGAGCACTCACAATCAATCCAGAATTTATAGTCGCTGATGAGGCTGTTTCGATGCTTGATGTTTCCATAAGGTTAAGTGTCATAGAATTGCTTTCAAACTTGAAAGAAAAATTTGGAGTAGCATTTCTTTTCATAACTCATGATCTTGCTATGGCAAAGTATTTTGGCTGGCATGGAAGGATAGCCGTCATGTATGTGGGAAAAATTGTTGAGCTTGGCTCAACACCTGAAGTTATAGATAATCCAATGCATCCTTATACCAAGGCACTACTTGCAGCCATACCAGAACCAGATCCTGAAATAAACAGATTGAAAAAAATGATGAAGTTAAGATCACTTGACATACCGAACTTGATGAATCTACCAGAAGGTTGTAAATTTCATCCAAGGTGTCCTTTCTGGATAAAAGGAAAATGTGATAAAGTTGAGCCTGAACTCATTGAAATAGAAAAAAATCACTTTGTAGCATGTCATCTGTTCAATAAATGAGTTAGTCAAAGGAGCTATTTTGAAATGTTGACTCCTCAGCTGGGAAAAGTTATCTTTGGAATAGCACTTTTTATAATAATACTCGGGGTGTTCTCACTGTTTTTTGTGAAGCCGGGAACCCCCGAGTTTGCTGTTGATTTACTTGCTATTCTCATTGGATTTGTACTGATTCTACTTGTGAAATTACTAACCCGCAAAACTTAGGCCTTCAAAAGTTTTTTCAAAATCCAGCTTTCTACAATTAGAGTAAAAGCAGTGCCATAGGATATTCCAAGAATAAGTAACAACGAAACATTTCTAAAAAGTGCGAAGGTTGAAAATAGTAATACCGAAAAACCTGCGATTAGTCCCAGGGCATTAGCAAGTATTGCAGTTCCCACTCTTTTTAAAGCTAAATAAGGATCACCGACTTTTTTAGAATCGTAAGATAAATGTATCGAATAGTCTATTATCAAGCCCATCAGAATACTTGAAATTATAGCTGTTGATATTTCGAGATTTAATTTGAACAGATACATGAAGATAAAATTCATGGAAACTGTGAAAGCAAGTGGGATCATTATAACAAGTGAAAATTTAAGTTTTCTGAATATAGCGTATATCATACCGAATATCAATAATCCTGCTGCTATCAGACTCTGAAACTGACTTATAAGAATTTCAGAGTTTATCTTATCCCAAATTAACGATGTTCCAGCGATCAAATATCTGTAATCGTAATTTTTGATAACACCTTCAATTCTGGGAATTATTTTCCCAAGGTTTTTAAACCCTTCTTCTGAGATATAAGCCATCATTCTTATTGTGTTTCCAGAAGCTATAAAATATTTCAAAAATTCCTGATTTCTTGATAATAGATAAGCGATAGGAATAGGAATTTCTGTTGGAAAATCTACTTTCGCTAATCCTTCAAGATTCTCAAGTTCTCTTTTCATTGTTTCAAGTTTTTTGGTATCTTCAGCTGTAAAATTACCATCTTCTTTTTCAAGCATTATAAAAACAGGCTCTCTAAAACCGAATTGTTCTTTCATCACTTCGTAAGCTTTTCTAACATCTGATTTTTTTGAAAAATAACTTATGTTATCAGCACCAATGTTGATTCCTTTAACAGCAAAAGGAAACAAAAGAATGACTAAAATTGCCATCCAAAAGAATAGTTTTGAAATCTTCTGATTCGGAACTATCATTTCAAAGGTTCTGGGTTTTTTTCCATTATTTTTTAAAAGTTCTTTACCAGAAGTGAAAAGCAATACGACAATTAAAAACAATCCAGTGGAAACCATTATTCCTAATTCTCTGAAGGCACTTATTTTTACAAAAAGAAACGAAAGAAATCCTACAGCCGTGGTAGCCATTGAAAAGAAGATAGGAACAAAGATGTTTTTCGCAGCTTCATTATTATCATTACTTCTATGAATAGCATTGTAGTAGTGTAGAGTGTACGCTGAACCTATTATCATCAAAAAAGATGTAACCATAACCGTCAAAATATTCAAAGCACCACCCAGTAAGAAAAACACTGCAAATACAAACAAAGTTGCTATTAAGGGTATTAAAAGAGCAACCAAACTTGCTCTAAAAGAGCGAGTTTGAAAATAAAAAACCAGAAAAATCAATACGAACATAAAAATCGGGTACACGAAAGATTGTTTCAGAAGTTCGGAGAACATCTCTTCGTCAACAGCGGCCTCACCGAAAATAAGTGGTGAAAATTCTTCAAAATTTTTTAGATAGTTCTTCAATTTTTTCACAACTTCTTTCGATTGAACGTTCATTTCAAGCACGCAATTCAGTACAAGGTATTTTCCATCTTTTGATATCAAAGAAGAAGCATTTGGATCATTCAAAACATCTTTATCCAATTCACCGTTTTTCAAGTAATTACCAACAGTTATTCCTCGGATTTTTGGAATATTTAAAACGCTCAAAACGGATTTTATCTCGTCAAAATTCTTCAGGTCATTTTGAAGTTGTTCGACTTTTTTCAAAGAATCCTGTTCAAAAAAGCTTCTTTCGCTTTTAAGTATGATCATCACAGACAATCTATCACCGAATCTTCTTTCAATTTCAATAAGGTTTCTCACAGTTTCATCTTCTATTTCTTCCAGTTTAATACCAGGCTTATAACCTGGTAAAAAAACCTCGGGTCCTGTGAAAAGACTTCCAAGCTTCAAAACTATAAGTATAGAAATCAAGCTCAATATTGAAAAGATTATAGTGTATTTATATCTGAGAAAGAGAGATTTAATCTTTGAGAATCTCATCAACATCAAATCCCTGTTTTTTCTCAAGTAATTTCTCTTTAAAGAATTTCAAAATCAATTTGTATCTCTTCAAACGGTGTCTCGGTAGGCCAGTTATACTGTGTCCGTGTGCTCCTTTTTTGAATATCGCGATGTAGGATTCTTTGTTCAGTTGCTTTAAGACTGTGTGGAACATCAAGGATTGGTCCAGAGGGCATCTGTAATCTTCTAAGCTATGAATTATAAGAACGGGTGCTTTGACATTTTCGCTGTAAAATATTGGGCTGAGTTTTCTGTAATTTTCATCTTTCAAAGGATCATCTCCGATCAGTTCTTTGTCAAACCAGAAACCTATATCAGAGAAGGAATAACTCGTGAACCAGTACGAGACTCCATTCTCACTAACGGCGGCCTTGAACAAATCTGAGTGAGTAATAGCCCAATTCGTCATGAATCCACCGTAACTTATTCCAGTTATACCAACTTCATCCTTCTTTACAGGTTCATTCTGAAGTAAATAATTAACTCCAGCCATTATATCTTCGAAATCTTCCAGGCCTGTTTTGTGCTTCACAGCTGCTGCAAACTCTTCTGAATAATTGTCACTTCCTCTTGGATTGGTGTATAGGACATAAAAGCCTTCTTCTGCGAGTAACTGTCCAAAGAAATTCAATGAATATCCATAAGCTCCTTTTGGACCACCGTGTACAAAAACTATCAAAGGAGCAGGAATTTTATCCGGTTTTAAATACCAGCCGTCTATTTCTACACCATCGAAGCTCTTGTACTTGAAATGATTTAACTTTCTAATTTTCAATCTTCGTGAGATCTCAAAATTCAGTTCTGTAATCTTCCTAACACTATTTCCTTCATTCAAATAAACCTCTGCAGGATTTTCACTATCAACCCAGATATATACGATTTTCCCTTCTGAACTCACATCAAAAGCTGTTACCACCCCTTCACCGTTCACGAGGGTTTCCTTAGTCTCACCTTTTGAATCTATCTTTTCTAAAACTATCTTTCCACCGATACCACTTTTGAAATAAATATTCTTTTCGTAATCTATAACAGGATATCCCATTGATTCAGTTGCCCATATTTCAGTACTGACATGTCCAGCATTATCAAGTCCAAACTTACCTGTTAAATCACGCAATTCTCCATTTTCAAAAAGATAAACATAGCTGTGAGCGAAGTGATTGCTTTTTTTCTTTTGACCGAAAAGAACCAGCGCTGAATCATAAGAATCTACAGCGTAAAATCCTACCTTTTCAAATAAAACTTTCTTACTACCATCCTTGTACTCAAAGATATCAAATTCTTCAAAAGGTTTCTGATCGGAAGCTTTAGAATAAATCACTGCTTCGTTATTCCAAACCGCGCTTACAACATTTTCTGCTTCGAATTCTTCTATCACCTGACCACTTTCAGTATCGATGATTTTCAAAACATTCTTTGGAGAATCTAGAAAACCTATTCTGTCGAACCAAACAGGTACTTTTTCTTCAAAATATAGATCTTCGTCCCCGCGTCTTTTAGTTGAAACCAAAAGCACTTTCCTTGAATCATCAGCCCATCTCATAAAATTCAGTTCTTTAGTTTTGAAGAGAAATCTGGAAGAAAGAGTTTCTAATTCCAGTAATCTTATTTCAACTTCTTTAGAATTTTCTATTGGTTTAGTATAAAGCATTTTTTTGCTGTCTGGTGAAAACGTTGGCATGGAAGAACCTGTTTCCAGAAAATATTTTTCATTTTTTTCAATGTTTTCTAAAACGATCAATCTTTCGTACTTGTTATCTTCCAGAAGAGTTCTTTTCAAACAATAAGCTATCCAATTACCATCTTTGCTTATTTTCACATCAGTTGGTATTACAAACTTTGAAAAAGTGGAAACTTCCCATTTCATCTATGTTACCCCCTTTAAATTATGAAAATTTCTTTCAAAACTTCTTGTGGATCTTTTCCTTCTAAGATCGCTATCCTTTCATGAATTGGTGGATGAGTTGCAAAAAGATTGGCGAAAAAGCCTCTTCTATTGTTTATTGCTCTTTTCAAGGGATCAGATATAAAAAGATGTGCTGTTGCTGCTGAAGCATTTTTAAGTTTATAAGGATGTTTAGCAATTTTTCTCAAAGCGTTTGAAAGACCATATGGATTTCTTGTTAACTCTACGGCAGTTGCATCTGCCAGAAACTCTCTGTTTCTTGAAACTGCAAAATATGTTAATTTTCCTAAAAAAGCAAAAATAGCTGTTAGAGCAGCTATAACAAGTGCTATCAGAATCATGTTATCTTTACTGTCTTTCCTGCGCCGACGTGTGGCAAAGGTTGAATATTTTACGTAATACCAAGCAAGATTTCTTACGATTATTATTGCTCCAATCATTGCTCCTATTACAGTCATCAAAAGTATGTCTCTGTTTCTTATATGAGAAAGCTCGTGAGCAATGACACCTTCCTTTTCCTCTCTGGTCATATTTTTGGCAAGCGCCGAGGTTACACATATATAAGCCTTTTCTTGTTTAAAACCGGTGGCAAAAGCATTCATAACGTTTGGTTCTTCAATTACGTAAAGTTCAGGAACTTCAGTGAACCCTGCAGCTATGCATAATTCTTCTACAATATTTCTCAATTGTTTTTCTTCAAGCACTTCTTCATTCAATTTTCTAGCCTTTACCGAATTTAGCAGAAGCTTTGGCCCACTGGATATGGAGACTAAAAATTGAATTAGTGCTATTATAGTAAGTGCAAAGGTGAAAATTGGAAAGAGTCCAAAAATTCTATCTACTATCAATCCAAGCAAAAACATAAGCCCCGAAAATATTATCACCAGAATGATCGTTTTATAAATATTTTTTCTCTCTTCCTCATAAAAATTCATAGATTTACCACCTTTTACTAACTTTTTTTAATTATACATCAAAAACAAAGGAGATGTTAGGATGATAAGAAAGATATTTATATGTTTTATTTTTTTTCCAGTAGTAACAGTTTTTACATGGACTGCACACGATGCTTTGACCTATTACGTTGTCAGTTCTTATTTATCGCGGCTATCATATGAAGTGGAGATAACACCCTACATTTACAAAGCTTTTGAAAAAAGCAGGGAATACAATACTTCGAAACTGAAGCTCTATGACTATACAGGAGAAAACTACGTTCCCGAAGAAGATATGAGCATCTTTAAAGCAGTGTTCTACAACTCTCTACCAAAAGATTCTAAAGTACCTGCATGGCAGATTCTAGTTGTTTATTCTTATGAACCGGATCTGGGAATGGATAGTAATTTGTATCTAACAAGCAAACAGAAGTTCACCGGTGGAAGCCATGGGTGGCGACACATGGAATACAGACTCGGACCTTTAAAATTTGGCGAAGCTTCTAAAAGTGTCCTGTACTTCACAAAACTCTCGAAAATCGCAAAATCGATGGATGATGAATACTGGCATTTAAGATTTATGGCAAGGGCGATACACTATTTTGAAGATCTTGGAGTGCCTTTTCATAACTTACCAGCACCTTTGAACGAAGTACTAAAATCAATAACCGATTTTGATAAATACGCAGAAAAATTTACTCTATATCATTTTGCATACGAATATTATGTAGGCTACAGATTGTGGAATAGATACCCATTATTTGTAAATGCCATTGTTAATGCCAACCCAGTAAAAATAACTGATCTTAAAAAATCAATAAACAATCTTATGAACTATTCGCGACAAAAGATAGATGAAGTTTATGAAGAAGTTGAAAAGATGTTGAGCACAAAATCAAAATATAAAACCAGAGAGTTATCATCGATTTTCATTGAAGAATATGCTCAAAGTGGTCAAACTGGAAAAATAGATCAGTTGACGGCAGAGATACTCTCAACTGTTAGTTCTTACATTAAAGGATATCTCGAATATATTGGACTCTGGTAGGTTGAAAGTGTTTGAATACCTATCATTGTTCATATAGAGAGTGGGGCAACTTAGTGAAGAAGAAAGAGAAAGAGTGCCTAATAAAATAAAAGTATTAGGTGTATTGCTCTATTTTTCGGTTTTGCTTCGAGAAAAGAATCAAAAACCATTTGTGTATCACATGAATTACTCGGAAAACAGTGGAGGAAGTTAGAAAGGGAGTTTTTACAGAAAGAATTAATGACAATACTACCCTGGCCAATGTAAAAATTAATCATTGATAAACCTAAACAGCTTAGGATTTAAAACAAGAGTATCAATCAAAATTGTTAACTGCATTCCAAGTAACA
>JARRBB010000018.1 GCA_029981435.1 Thermotogaceae bacterium
TGCTCTGGCGGCGGAACGGAAGGAAAACTCTTCTGGTCTACGAGTCATCACGGGTTGAAGCGGGAAGCCATGACTTCTATAAGTCATGGTAGTTCACCAATGAGTACAGAATTCTTGCAGAAGAGGTGAACGCATCTTTTCAGGAAATAAGGGCTTTGAATCAGGAACTCGAAAGTTTTTACGCTGAACTTGAACATTTCAGCAACGAGTTGAGATATATATACTCTGAATTCAGTCAAAGATTATCTATAATAGCCGAAGGGTACGATGAAAATACCGGAAATCACATAGAAAGAGTTGGAGAACTTTCGAAGTACGTTGCAAGAAAGCTTGGATTGAACGAAGATCTTGTGAGAGATATCGAATACTTTGCTCCTCTTCATGATATAGGCAAGATAATGATACCAAAAGAAATATTGAATAAACCAGGAAGACTTACAGTTGAGGAATTTGAGACAGTTAAAAAACACACGATATACGGCGGGGCGATCTTTGCAAATTCTGAAAGACTCGAAGTTGCGAGGAACATAGCCCTGTATCACCATGAAAAATGGGACGGTTCAGGCTATCCATATGGTTTAAAAAACGATGACATACCGATAGAAGCGGCAATCGTTGCGCTGGTTGATGTTTACGATGCTTTAAGATCTGAAAGACCGTATAAAAAGGCACTATCTCATGAAGAGGCTATGAGAATAATATTAAACGGCGACGATAGAACAAGACCTGAACATTTCAAACCGGAGGTTTTGAAGATATTTGCTGATAATTCTCAAAAGATAAAAGAACTGTGGGATGAACTGAGTAAAAATCAGGAAGGTTTTCTGAAGAGATTTCTAAAAACTCTGGGTGATATAAATTTAGATTGAGGATGGTGAAGTCTTTAATGCCCTTTATAAGCTTTGAAGGTATAGATGCATCTGGAAAGAGTACCCAGATAAATCTTTTGTGCGAATTTTTGAAGAAAAAAGAAATTGATTTTCTGGTCGTTCGCGAGCCTGGTGGAACTTCCATAGGTGAGAAAGTGAGAGAGATACTGCTTTCGCCTGAAAGCCATATGTTTCCTGAAACTGAGTTTTTGCTCTACGCTGCAAGTAGGGCGCAGCTTGTCAGAGAAAAGATATTACCAGCTTTGAAAGATAAAAAATTTGTGATAGCCGATAGATTTGCAGATTCGTCGGTCGCGTATCAGGGGTTTGGAAGAGGTATCGGTATAGATAAGATAGATTCTATAAACAATTTTGCAACTTTGAATATCGTTCCTGATATAACCTTCATAATAGATATACCGGTTGAAGTATCTCTTCAGCGAAAGGCTGAAAAGCGTGATAGAATTGAGCTGGAAAAAAGAGAGTTCATCGAGAAGGTAAGAGAAGGGTATCATGTACTGTCAAAGGATCCACGTTTCGTTCTAATAGATGGAAATAGAGATATCATGGAAGTGCACCATGACATTGTGAATATTCTGAAAGAAAGGAAGATTATTTGAAAAAATTTTTGTTTTTGGTAGTTATAAGTGTGATTTTTGTTCAGAGTTTTGCAACCAAAATAGGTCTTGTACTCAGTGGGGGAGCTGCAAGAGGTCTCGCCCACATAGGGGTTATTGAAAAGCTGATAGAATTGGGAATTGAACCTGACATAATCGTTGGTACAAGTATGGGAGCGATCGTTGGTGCAGCGTATGCCTCTGGTTTCAATACGGAGCAGATGCTCGCGCTTGTGAGAATATTCATAGAGGATGGTGCGCTCGAAAGCCTTGTAGAGCTTTCTGGTGCAACGGAACGTGGTGGAATAGTGCCACATGAAAAAATCGATGAGTACTTCAGGACTTTTTTTGGAAATACTAAAATAGAGGATTTGAAGTTAACCTATGCCTGTGTGGTTTACGATATGGTTAGTAAAAAAGAAGTTGTGTTGAAAAGTGGGGACCTGGTCGATGCTATAACGGCGAGTAGTGCATTTCCAGGTGTATTTGAGCCTGTTAAAATCAACGATATGGTACTTATAGACGGCGGAATAAAGAACAACATCCCCATAGACGTTGCAAAAAACCTCGGAGCTGATTTAATTATAGTTTCAGATGTTTCACAGAAAAATTTTTCTTACCTTCCGAGATGGTATATTGAGAGTGTTGGCACAATTGAAGAGACGGTGAGAAACTTTTTGAAATTCATTCCAGAAAGGGAAAAGCTGCCGAATTTACTTGGTGTGTTGCTCGAAAGCATCGAGAATAAGACGGATGACTACGGTCTTAATCTGCTTGGATTACCTGATTATGCTGGTGCGGATGTTGTTATAAGACCATACCCTGATGACAAAGATAAGTATCTCTGGGATTTTTATGAGTACGATTTGCTGTACTTCTACGGCGTTATCGCTACTGAGCGTGAGAAAAAAGTTCTTCTGGAGGTTGTTAAAAATGAAGAAAGATAAGAATTCGCAGAATTTTGAACAGGAACTTGATTTCGAAAAGGCTTTCAATAGATTGGATGAAATAATAAGACTTTTGGAAAATGATAAAATTTCTCTCGACGAATCTATAGAACTTTTCAAAGAAGGAGTAAAACTCTACAAATACTGTAGATCAAAACTTGACAGTGCAAAGCTTGTTGTGAAAGATGTGATGAAAGAACTGGAAGAAAGCCTTCAAAAGCAACAAAACGATATATCAGGGATTCAGGAAGGTGAATCCGCAGATGATTCACAATGAACTTTACAAAGAGATAAAAAGAATGACGATCTCTGAGTTAAAAGAGCTGGCAAAGGAGATAAGAAAATACATAATAGAAGTCACGTTTAAAAATTCCGGACATCTTGCATCAAACCTTGGAACTGTGGAATTAACCCTAGCCCTCTACAAAGTTTTCGATTTTGAAAAAGATCATCTGATATGGGATACCAGTCATCAGGCATACACACACAAGATAATAACTAAAAGAGCAGAGAGTTTCAGAACACTAAGAACGTTTGGTGGAATAAGTGGATACACCAGTATCTTTGAAAGCCCCTTCGATAGATTTGGTGCTGGGCATGCTGGGACGAGCATCGCCGCGGCTTTGGGGATTGAAATGGGTTTGAGAAAATTGAACGATAACTCAAATGTTGTGGCCGTTGTTGGTGACGGTGCTTTAACCTCCGGAATGGTCTGGGAATCATTGAATCAGCTTTCACAGTTGAATTCCAGGATGAAGATAATACTCAACAACAACGGAATGTCTATAAATAAAAGCGTTGGGGCATTGTCAAAGTTTTTAACAAACATAAGGATGAGAAAGAACTACATCCATCTGAAGGAAGATATAAGCCATTTACTGGAAGATCTTAAACTGGAAGGTCTGGGAAATTTTCTTGTCAGATTGAGAGATGGAACCAAACATCTCATACTGGGCAGTAATGTCTTTGAAGATCTTGAGATAAAGTACTTTGGGCCGATTGATGGCCACGATCTTGAAGAAATGATAGATGTTTTTGAAAATGTGAAGGCTATAAACAACCATCCTCTGATCGTCGACGTGATAACGGTCAAAGGAAAGGGATTCGAGGAAGCAGAGAAAAATCCAACCGTATATCACGGTGTTGAAATAAAAGGCGTTTCTGATGATACGGAAGAGCTGACAACTTACAGTAAAACTTTCGGAAAGTGTTTAGAGGATCTGGCAAAAGAATATGATAAAATAGTTGCCGTGGTTGCTGCTATGGCTGAAGGTACTGGACTTGGACCTTTTTTCAAAAAATATCCTGACAGGGCTTTTGATCTCGGAATAACAGAACCTTCCTGTGTCACCTTTGCGGGAGGCCTTGCAACCAAAGGTTTCAAACCCGTTGTGGCGATTTATTCAACCTTTCTTCAAAGGGCTTTTGATCAGATTGTTCACGATATAGCACTTCAAAATCTGAACGTGGTTTTCGCAATAGACAGAGCAGGTATCGTTGGAAAGGACGGCCCAACACATCATGGAATGTTCGATATATCCTATCTCAGGTTGATTCCAAATGTCAAGATTCTTTCACCAGCTTCTCCAAAAGAGCTTGAAATGTGTTTGAAGAAGATTTTTGAAACTAAAATCGAAGGACCGATTGCCGTAAGGTATCCAAGGGAAGAAACAAGTTACAGGTTCGGCTTTGAACAGAACTACGAAGAATTCAATCCTTTTAAATGGCAGAAGGTTTTTGAAGCCCCAGAGAGTAAAGTTGCGATTTTAGCCGTTGGAAGTATGGTTGAAAGGGCTGTAAAAGCCGCCAGAAAACTTCTGGAAAAAGGTGTCAAAATCACAGTGTACAATTGTAGAGCCGTTAAACCTCTCGATTTTGAAACTTTAAGATATATAATCGATGAATTTGATAAAATAGTAACTGTTGAGGAGAATGTTCTTAACGGAGGGTTTGGTGAATCTGTAAACAGGGAATTAATGAATCATAACAAAGAAATTCTGAACATAGGAATAGGTGATCGTTTTGTCACACATGGAGAAAGGGAAGAACTTCTGGAATTGATAGGTCTGTCTGCTGATAAAATATATGAAAAGGTCGATGAATTCTGTAATCAGGTTTTTCTTGATAACTGATTAAAGGTTGGGAGGGAATAAAATGGTTTTGAAAACGGAAACAGGCGAGATAGAGATATCGATGAATGCCATCAGGTCTGTTGTTTACAAGGCGATGATTTCGACTTTTGGACTTGTCGACGTTTCTGTTCAGAATCTGATAACCAGATTCTTCGGTAGAGAAGAGGAAAAGGGAATAAAAATAGTTGAAAAAGAAGATGGGCTTCAAATAGATTTGTTCGTGATTTTAGAATATGGAGTCGTGCTTGCCAAAGTTGCTCAGAATCTTCAGGAAAATGTTTTCCATGAGATGAAAAACACAATAGGTATTGAACCACAAACTGTCAACGTTCATATCCTGGGTTTAAGCATCGAATGAGGTGAATGAAATGGAAAAAGTAAATAGAATAGACGGCAAGACCTTCAAGTTAGCTTTCAAGAAGGCAACTGAGAATCTTGTCGTGCACAAAGATGAGATAAACGAGCTCAATGTTTTCCCTGTGCCCGATGGTGATACCGGGTCTAACATGCTTGCTGCAATGATCGAAGCCTGTAAGAATCTCGATAGTTTGAAATACGATTATCTTCCCAGCGTTATGGAAGCCATAGTTAAAGGAACTTTGATGGGTGCGCGCGGAAATTCCGGTGTGATACTCTCGCAGATATTCAGAGGTTTCGCAATAGGTATTGATGGAAAGCTGGAAATAACGCCTCAGGACTTTTCAAATGCACTCGAGGCTGCAAGAAAAATAGCATACGGTGCTGTTATAAAACCAGTGGAGGGCACCATACTCACCCTGATAAGACTTCTCTCAAACTACGCCCAGAGAAATTTGAAGAACATAACAGATTTCAAAAAATACATGGAAGATCTGTGCAGAGCAGCAGACAGGATAGTGCAGATGACTCCGATGTTTCTTCCCAAACTCAAACAGAGCGGAGTTGTGGACGCTGGTGCGAAGGGTTTTTACTATATCCTTGAAGGTTTCAAAGATGCGATACTTGGAAATGTGGAGTTGCGTGCCAAACTCACAGAAGCCACCACGGAAGAGATCGTTAGGATAGCTGAAGAAGAAATAACTTTCACATACTGTACTGAATTCATGATATCTTCACAACTTCCAGAGAATGTTCTTGTGAAAAAAATCGAAGAATTGAAGTCTGGATTATCCGAAATTGGTGATTCGATAGTTGTAGTTCACACAGATAACTTTGTCAGGGTTCATGTGCACACGAATCATCCAGGTGAGGCGATCGAGAAAGGATTGGAACTTGGAGAGCTTGTGAAAAGTAAGATAGACAACATGAAGGTTCAGCATCAGGAAGTCATATTAAAACAGGAACAGGAGAACCAGCAGAAAGAGCCCAAAAAATACGGATTTGTCTTCGTTTCTCCAGGAGATGGGATATCAGAAATAGCCAGAAGTCTTGGCGCTGATGAAGTAATTCTCGGTGGTCAAACAATGAATCCAAGCACAATGGACATAAAGAACGCGATAGAAAAGATACCGGCTTCAACAATTTTTGTGCTTCCAAACAACTCAAACATCATCCTTGCAGCAAAACAGGTGAAAGAACTTATTGAAGACAAAGAAGTTGAAGTCATTGAAAGTAAAACTATTCAGCAAGGTATAGCTGCACTGCTCGCCTTCAATAACGATGTTTCGAAAGAGGAAAATGTGGAGGATATGAAAGAGGCAATACACAACGTTAGATCGATATCTGTGACCTACGCTGTTAGGGACAGCAACTACAACTCCACAAAAATCGAAGAAGGTGATTATTTAATTTTTCTCGACGGTGAGCTTGTGAAAAACGGAAAGGACCTGAAAGAGTCTCTTCTGGAAGTTCTGGAAAATTTGGATAACATCGATGACTACGAGCTTTTCACAGTGTATTATGGTGAAGACGTTACAGAAGAACAAGCAAAGGAACTTGCAAAATCTGTTGAGGAAAAATTCGACAACCTTGAAATTGAAATATACAGAGGCGGTCAACCTCATTACTATTACTTTATCTCCTTGGAGTAGTCAGTAAATACGAAATTTTCACATATCCCCGGAAATCCGGGGAATTTTTTGTTTTTTAGGAAAAAATTCGATTGAAATAGAATTATTAAACATCTATCATGAGAGAACAGAGAGAGCAGGACAAAAACAGTAAAAAGGGTAAGTTAAGATTAAAATTAATACTTTTCGGTTTCTTGGCGCTGATAGTCGCCTACTTTGTTGGTTATTATATTTTCGAGTATTACAGACTCGGAAAATACGACATTAAACTCTTTGAGGATTGGAGAAGTTATACTGCGTTTCTGATGTCCAAGGTTCCCTATGTCAATAAATATGTGAAATACCAGCCGATGAAGGTTTTGAGTGTCGAAGATTATTACAATGAGCAGCTGAAGATCTATCTTGAAAGGCTTGAAAAACAATCGGAAGAACTGAAAAGCAAGGCAGAGGAGCTTGCAACACTTAAAAAGAATATTGAAGAAGAGCAAAAAAAATTGGAAGAATTGAGAAAGGAGGTGGAAAAAGAGAAGGCTGAGTTAGAAAAAGAGAAGGCGGAATGGGAAGATTACAAGAACAGATTGAAAACACTGGCGAACTGGCTTGCATCATCCAATCCAGCACAGATAGCACCGGCTATAAGTAGCGATCAGGTTAGTGTTGATCTTCTGGTTGACTCTCTGAGAATGTTGAGCGATGATGTTGCTGCCGAAATTCTCCAGGCCCTTTCAAATGTTAATCCTCAAAAAGCCGCAAGTGTCTTGAGCAGGCTTGGAACGAAGGAGGCTGATCAATGAACCTGATACAATTTTTATCTCCACAGTTGAAAGAGATTGGGTCTGGAGGAAGGCTTGAGGGCAAAGAGAATGTGAAACTGAGTTTTATTAAAAACAACGGTGTAAAAATCAACAGTCTGAAAAATGGAAACGAATTGGAAGATACTAATTTCCAAAGTGTTTTGTTGAATATTCTGACTGAGATTTCAGGTTTGAAAAACACGGACTTCAAGGGCTTTTCTTTGATTACTCAAAATTTGAAAAAACTGAATCTTTCCGAAACCGAACTTTTGAAAGTAACTGGTATAATAGATGCTTTAAAAGATTCGAAAGAAAGTTCATTAAAGGGAAAGCTTATACTGTATCTGAACTTGATTCTTTCATCTGATTTGAGTAAAGAGACAAAGAAAATCCTGCTGAATCACACCGAACTCATTCAAAAATTGGTAGATACACTTGATGACAAAGAAAAGATAAAAGCAGAAATCCTGAAAGGCATCCAGAACATTTCCCAAGATGATCTTTCAGATGAGAAGAAAAGTGAACTGTTGCAGAAAATATCTGAAATTCTTGAAAATCTGGAAGCTTCAGATTTTTCAATTGGTGAATCTGGAAAGGATCCTGAAAACAATTCAGTGAAAGATCTTCTGAGAAAGCAACAGGATTTTTTGGGGGCTCTGATGGAAAAAAAGTCTTCTGCAGAAAATTCTACTGATAAAGGTGGAAGGTTAAAATCCGCTATGAATTCAGCCACCACAAAAGATTTAAAAAACCCTTCCAACGCAGTGGTAAAACCAACAGACTCTGAAAATGAGCTAGTAAAAACCTCTCATTCTTCACAAAATGGTAGTGCACATAGTGATATCTCACAGATTGTTTCAACTATGACTAAATCGAACGTTTCTGAAAACATAGTTTCTGAATCTTTTAAAAACACAGACACAAAAACCTCTGGGAATACATCGACCATGATGACCACGACAAAAATTCCATTGAACATTTCGGTTCAGAATATCTCGGTTTCTGGTAAAAACTATACAAGTGATACTCTTTCTAAAATAATGTCTTCTGAAATGGAAAAGATGAACAGAATGTTCACAGCTTCGAAATTAAAGGTAATTGATTTTGAAAGAATAAAGATCTCAGAAGATGGAAAAGCTCTGACTGAAAAAGACCTTGCTAAAATCTTGTTGAATGAAAAAAAGGCAACCGATTTAATCGAAAATGGAAAAATAGAAACCAGAATTAACGGAAAAATACAGATAGATTCTGCCCAAAAAAAATATATACCGGTTAGAACTGATCTTACCAGCGTTAAAGAATTCATGAACATTGTTTCAAAAAATACTGAAGACAGTTCTATAAGAGTGGAAAAAGCCATTTCAAGTGTTGAAACTTTTGGAAATGAGAATAAGGTCGAGATCTCGGGTGAGAACGATACCTCGAACGGTAAGAACTCTCTCAACAACAGGATGCTGTCTTCTCAATCACAATTTGAAGTTGAAGATGGAAACAGTTCTAAAACTTTGATTGTGGGCAAAGAATTCTCCAGAGAATTATCGAATGTTGTAGAAAGAATGGTTCAAAAAAGTCAGAACATTTCAAACAGCACTGAAATTCCAAAACCGCAAGTTGAGATACAGAGAGTAATCATCAAACTTCATCCACCGCATCTTGGAGAACTTGAACTCACAGTTGTTAAAAATGGGAAGAATATAGAGATAAACATGGGAGTAGCATCAGAAATTGTTAAAGATACCTTGGAGAAGAACTTAACACATCTTGATCAGCGTCTCAGAGAACTGGGTTTCAATCTCGAAAAACTGAATTTTGAGGTAAAAGAACAATCGTTGAGAGCTTCTGAAAATCAGTCTGAGGATAATCAAAACCATAACAAGAATTATCAAGAAAATCAGCAGCAGAATCATGAAAACAGACGGGAATATAATGAGCAGAATAGAAAAGAGTTTTTTGAAGAGATATTCGAAAGGGAAGTGATAGAAAGTGATGAACAGCGTGTCTGATGTTTCTCAAAATCTGTATGCAAGTACTTTGAATGCGTACAGAAATACCTCCGGTACTCTTGATAAAGACGCATTCTTAAGATTACTCGTTACCGAGTTGAAAAATCAAAATCCAATGGAGCCGATGGATAACAGAGAATTTATTTCACAAATGGCGCAGTTTTCAACACTCGAACAGATTTCCAATCTCTCAAATTCAATAGAAAAATTCGTGGAAACGGAATCTGTTGCAATGAAGTTGAATGCAGTTGGATTGATAGGGAAAAAGGTTGTTATAGAAGGAAAGAGTTTACAGCTGGAATCGGGGCAGACTGATTCCATTATATTCAGCCTCGACGAAAATGCAGAGGTTGTTCTGAAAATATACGACGAAAATGGAACGCTCGTTTCGATGGAAAATCTCGGTACACTTGAGGCCGGTATGCATTCTTATCTCTGGGATGGCCGTTCGAATGATGGTGTTATGCTTCCAGATGGCGAATACACTTACGAATTGAAGGCAATTACTCCAGAAGGTGAGAAGGAAATAGGAGGGCTTGAGGAAGGAGAAATAGAAGCGGTTCAATTCAGTGATGACGGGATATACGTGATTGTGAACGGCAACAAATATCCAATAGATTCGGTTAAAGAAGTGTCAGCTTAAAAGGAGGGAATGCCCTATGATGAGATCGATGTTCAGTGGAATAACAGGCTTGAGAAATTTTCAACTTGACATGGATGTCATTGGAAACAACATTGCGAATGTCAACACAGTCGGTTTTAAAGGCTCTCGAACAACTTTTCAAACAGCCCTTCTTCAAACTTTGAAAGCCTCAAGCGCCCCACAAGGAAACTTCGGTGGTACCAACGCCATGCAGGTTGGCCTTGGTGCGAAGGTTGCATCGATAGATAAAATAATGTCTCAGGGAAGCTTCCAGAATACTGGAAAGAAGACAGATTTGGCTATACAGGGAGATGGTTTTTTCGTTGTCAGTGATGGGATAGGGAATTACTATACGAGGGCAGGAAATTTCGATGTTGACACCAACGGAACCTTGATACAGCCATCGACAGGTTACAAGGTTCAAGGATGGGAGGCATCGATAGATCCAGAAACTGGTAGAAGATATGTTGATTCCAACAAGCCGATAGGTGATATAGTTATAAGTGCAGGAATGAGTATGGCGGCATCGGCGACAACCAAGATGGAACTTTCCGGTAATATGAAAGCCGATGTAGGTCCACAGAACTTCGTTATGAACGTTAGAGATGTTAGTTCAGGTATGGATTACGAGGTTAATTTCAGATTCACAAAAACGCAGGATGATATAAACGTACGACAGAATGGAGATCCTTTTGCTACGAATCAGTCTTACACTTGGGAAGCTGACTGGGATGGAGATGGGGTCGCGGATGCAACGGGATATATCATTTTCAACGAATTCGGAAGGGTTGTTGATGCTGCGGTAACAAGCGGTGGTAGCGGTGATACAATAAATATCGCTGGTGATGCCAACATCGTTATACCGACAACAGGTGAGCCAAGATTCTATGAAGCAGATGATACTTCCAATTTCGTGGTTCCCGAATACATTTCACCAAACTATGTAACATCGGTTCAGGTTTACGATTCTCTTGGAAGACCATACAATCTCTATGTTGAATTCATAAGACTTGGAAGATACGATTTCGATGGCGATAACAACATCGATTTCAACAACGCTTGGGTCTGGAAGGCTTACACGGATTCAGGTGAGATTATAAGCTATGTTAACGCGAATGGGAATCCAAATACAACAACTGGCGAAGCCTATGTCGGCGGATTACTGGATTTTGATACTTCTGGGAGAATCAGTTCACTCTGGGGAATTTACAATGATGGTACTGGAAACTTTACGGTGGACAACACGATAGAACTTAAGAGAATAGAGTTCGATGCAGCTCACAACGGAGACGGAAAAGTCGGTATCGATATAGATTTCACTGCTCTTACACAATATGCATCACCGTTTTCTGCTGTTGTTAATTATCAGAACGGAAATGCAGAAGGCTCTTTGCAGTCTTTCGCAATAAATGAAAATGGTGAGATAATCGGGACATTTTCCAACGGTTTAACGGATGTACTTGGTAAGATAGCCCTTGCACTTTTTAACAACCCTGCTGGACTTCAAGAAATAGGAAATTCTCTGTATGCACAGTCTTCAAACAGCGGACTTCCACTCATCGGTGCACCAGGTAGCGGTGGAAGGGGAACTATAATTCCAGGAGCCCTTGAAATGTCAAACGTTGACCTTGCCGAGGAATTTACCAAGATGATAATAGCTCAAAGAGGTTTTCAGGCAAATGCGAGGGTTATAACGACCGCTGATCAGATACTGAACGAGCTCGTCAACATCAGGAGATAATGAATTGAGGTGATCATTTGATACACCTTACACAGATGAATGGAAAGAAATTTGTTTTAAATGCTGAAATGATTGAAACCATAGAATCCACTCCGAATACCGTTATAACGCTCATCAACGGTAGGAAGCTTATAGTACTTGAGAGTGTTGACGAAGTGGTCGATAAAGTTATAGAGTATAAGAAGAAAGCTTATCCAGTTGAAAGTTTGCTGAAATTTTTGCCTGAAATCAGGAGGTAGTGAAACTTGGATATATCAACAATAATTGGAGTTGCTCTGATAGCTATTGCAGTTATTTTTGGTATAGGTGCTGGAATACAGGATTTTATAGATATTCCATCAGTTTTCATAGTTGGTGTTGGAACTATAGCTGCTGTTTTTGTGGCGCATCCGAAAGACAGATCATTCAAGTTCTTTGGTATACTCATGAGCACTATAAAGGAAAGAAAGAGTGATAATCTTAACCTTATTAGAACTCTGACTTCCTTCGCAGAGAAAGCAAGGCGTGAAGGATTACTCTCTCTTGAAGAGAACATCGCAGAAATCGAAGATCCTTTCTTCAAGCAAGGATTACAGTTGGTTGTAGATGGAACTGATCCTGAACTTTTGAAATCTATGTTGGAAGCAGAACTTGATTTGATTGAAGAAGAACGTATGGGTCAAAGAGCCGTTATGGATTCTGCAGGTGCCTATGCACCAGCTTTTGGTATGATAGGTACACTTATCGGATTGATTCAGATGTTGAAAACACTGAACAATCCTGATACACTTGGACCAGCAATGGCTAAAGCACTTATAACAACGTTTTATGGTGCACTCCTTGCAAATGGTTTCTTTCTTCCTATGGGTGAAAAGATCGCAGGTAAAGCCGCAAAGGAACTTTTAGAAAAAAGAATGATACTGGAAGGTATTTTATCGATACAGGCTGGGGACAATCCAAGGATACTCGAAGAGAAATTGAAGGCATTTCTAAGTGAAAAAGAGCTTGCACAATACGAAAGTGAGACACAAGTAGCAGAGGGGTAAGGAGGAAAAGATAATTTGGCAAAGAAAAAATGCGAGGAGAAAAAAGGTGGAGCACCGGCATGGATGACAACGTACGGAGACATGGTTACTCTACTTTTAACCTTTTTTGTTGCACTGATATCCATGTCAACCATAAGTCCTGGAAAATTCCAACAGGTTGCCGCTGGAATTCAGAGGATACTGAGTGGAAAACCACCGAGTGTTTTGATGGGCGGAAAGTCGATAACTGATACCCCTCTTATAACTGCTAACAAAGGTATAAGAGAGGAAATTCTGAAAATAGTCGAAGATGAAAAATACAAGGGTAAGATATCTATAGAGTCTGTGGATGAAGGAACGCTCATAATACTCAAAGATATGGCTTTTTTTGAACCGGCAAGTGCTAAACTCACGGCCGAGGCGAAGGATATTTTGAGTAAAATTGGTGTCATAGTCATAGAACATACAACGAACGTTCTTGAAATATACGGCTATTGCGATGATAGACCGTTGCCGTCCAATTCGATCTATCCTTCTAACTGGCATCTTGGAGCTGCGAGGGCTGCGAGTGTTGCAAGGTTTTTTGTGGAAGAGCTGAAAGAAAAAAGAATGAGGGAACGGTTTGCAGACGTTCAACTTGGAAGGTTTGTTCCGGAATATTTTTACGATCCTGAGAGGTTCGTACCAATAGCTGTCGGTGATAAGGCGATAAAGAAAGAAATCAATAACATAGAGACTCAGATAAACACGGAGATTGAACTTTTGGATATGAAACTTTCAAAAGGTGAAATAAGTCAAAGTTATAGAGATGCCGAAGTTAAAAGGTTGAAGGATGAATTTCAGAAAAAACTCGAGGAATTGAGAAAAAAATACAGAAGAATAGACATACTTATTAAAAGAGAAAAAGCGAGGTGAAACAGTTGCCAGAAGAGCAGAATCAAGAAGCTCCTGCAAAAAAAGGATTGCCTGCAATGTTAATAACCATAATCATAACGGCTGTGGTTGCAGCTGGTGTTTCATTTCTGGTTATAATGACTCTTGGCAGCAATCTTGTATCACCTGAACCCCAGAAACAAGAGCAGCAAACAATTGTTCCTGCTGATATAAAGGCTGTTCTGATACAGCCCGGTTCGATGTACACATTCATGCTTAAAGGTGGAAAAAGTGTTGTTGTTGTCGATTCGTTGTCTTTCAAAGTTGGTAGTGATCAGTGCAGGGCTTCTATTGCAGAGAAAAAAGACGAAATTCTGGATGCAATACAGCAAATATTTTTGAGAAAAGAATCAACAGAGCTTGGAACAGCTGCTGGAATAGAACTTTTGAAGATGCAGGTTAAAGATGCCGTGAATCAGATTACTGGTTTCATAGGTGAAAAAGAGAAATTCGGTGTGGTGAATGTATTTATGTACATAAAAGCTATATCTTCCGTCGAATAAGATGACGGAAGGAGGTTGATGATGTCAGATATACTCAGTCAGGAAGAGATAGATAGTTTACTCTCTGCCCTGACAAAAGGTGAATTAACAGCTGAAGAAATAAAAGAATCAGAAGAGAAAAAGGTGAAGCTGTATGATTTCAGCAAACCCAGTAAATTCTCAAAGGATCAGATCAGAACCTTTGAGATGATCCACGAGAATTTTTCAAGGGTTTTATCAACTTATTTATCTGGAAGGACGCGCAGTCTGGTGGATGTAAGAGTGGTCTCACTCGATCAGATAACCTACAACGAATTCGTCAGATCAATAGCAACCCCAACGTTCATGGTAATATTTTCAGCACCTGAACTTACTGGAAATGCAATACTCGAAATGAATCTTGAGATAATATACGGAATAATAGACAAACTCCTTGGTGGAACAGGGGTTTTGCCATCGATTCCCTCTCGAAATCTTACAGAAATCGAAATGAGTATAATGAGGCGTGAAGCTTCAACCATACTTTCTTATTTAAAAGAAGCATGGATAGATTTTCTGGAGTTTACACCTGAAATAGAAAGTATAGAGACCAATCCACAGTTTGTACAGATAGCCCCGCCAAGTGAGATGGTTCTTTTGATAACACTTAGCGTAACAATAGGTCAAATAGAGAGTTTTATGAACATTTGCTGGTTGTCATCTACGCTGGAGCCTTTTGCACAGAATTTTTCAACGCAGATGTGGTTCTTGAAAACATCAAAAGGTACCAATCCACAGATAACAAAACTTCTGGAAGAAAATTTGAAAAAGGCAAATATCGATGTATCTGCAGTACTTGGAAGATCAACTTTAACATTGGGAGAACTTTTGAATCTTGAAGTTGGAGATGTTATTGTTCTGAACAAAAGAGTTGGTGAAGAAATAGATGTGCTTGTACAGAATGTTGAAAAGTTCAGGGGCATTCCTGGAAAAAGGCGCAACAGAGTAGCGGTGAAGATAACAAAAGTGGAAGAGGAAATTCAAGAAATTCTGCAACATATGCTACAAGAAACGCTCTCATTGAAATCTGGAGGTGAACTGAATGGCACAGCAGGATCAGAATAACAACGAATTTCTTTCTCAAGAAGAACTCGATGCTCTTTTGAAGGGACTGCAGGAAGAGCAAGAAGATACTGAAGAGAAAACAGAAGAAAAAGGTAATAGTACTATTGAACTGACTTCTGAGGAATTTGATGCTATCGGTGAAGTTGCGAACGTTGCAATGGGAGCTGCAGCAACGGCACTTTCAACGATGCTTGGAAAGAAAATAAACATATCTACTCCAACCGTTCTAACGACTTCTTCACAGACTCTGAAAGAGAATTATTCAGGAAAGATGGTATGTACTAAAGTTGAGTATACTGAAGGAATAAAAGGAATAAGTCTTCTTCTGATGGAACCTGTGGCTGCAGGTATAATAGCTGATCTTATGATGGGAGGTCCCGGGAAATCTGATGGCCAACTTGATGAAATAACACTGAGTGCTGTTGGTGAATCCATGAACCAAATGATGGGTGCTGCTGCTACCACTCTTTCTGATTTCTTTTCAATGAAGATAAATATTGCACCACCAGAGGCAAAATTAGTGGATTTCGATGATCCAAATTTTGGGCTTCCAGCCATTTTGAAGGAATCGGCTGAATCTATGGTTGTTGTAAAGTTCAACATGAAGATAGAAGATCTCATATCTACCGAGGTACTTCAGATATTCGATAAAGAGCTTACAAGGCAGCTCATAAGAATGTTTTTTGAAAAAACACTTGGAATAAGCCAAGAAGTTGAGGAAAAAGTACAACAAAAGAAGCAAACTACTGAAGTAAGTGTGCCAAAACCTGAAAAACCTAAACAAAAAGTAAAAGCTCAGCCTGTTGAACTGCCAGAGTTCGAAGAAGAGCCTGTTGAAGTTGAAGAAAAAGTTGTACCTTCCGATCGGCTCAGTATTTTGTACGATATTCCTCTTGAAATATCTGTTGAGCTTGGTAGAACAAAATTGACTTTGAAGCAGGTGCTCGAACTGGACAAGGGCTCTCTGATAGAGCTTGACAAATTAACAGGTGAATACGCTGATATACTCGTCAATGGAAAAATAATAGCACGGGGAGAAGTTGTGGTTATAGGTGAAAACTTTGGTGTGAGAATAACTGAGATCGTAAGTCCTCGTGAAAGACTTTACAGTTTGAAATGATTTAAAAGCTCAGATTTGTCGATATGTTCAATCCTATATCTTCGTTGTTGAGGGCAAGTTTAACTTTGAGGTTTTCAGAGTCAAAGCCAAATGTTAATCCAACCATCGAAACGTCTTCTGTCATCCCCACTTCTGTGTTGAATTCAAGATTCGATTTTCCAAGAGGAAGTTTGAACATCCAGCAAAAGCCAATGTACGGTGAACCATTGAAATCTGTACCTACTTTCAAGGCTAATCCTTTCATTCCATATTTATCCACAGGAATCGGATTGAACATCAAACCGCTACCTGTGATTTTGTTATTGCTTATGAAGAAGAATCCAGGAAAGAACGACATGGAATTTCCCGATAGACTTGAATCGAGTTTCAGATTGAAGGTTTCATTCTGGGTATTCAAATCAAGAAAAAGCCTTGAAAAACCACGCATTTTCTTACCCGCTCCAAAAACCAGCGCATCACCCATTATAACAGGAAGCTTTATATCCTTTTCGTTTTTAAACGATGCTTGGATATCGTAAAACACGGGCGGCGTGGTCATCTCAGCATTAAGATCGAGTCTGTAATACAGGGATTCACCAAAACCAACTTTTAGAAGATAATCCAGCTTTCCGTAGCTTAACTTCAAGAAACCTATCTTTTCTTCAAGATATTCAGTTCCTTTGAGTCCCATTGTTACACCGTTACTTTCCCCTATCAAAAAACCAAGCTCAATGGGAATGGCATCCATCACCATTCCCATTGAGAACATCTTTTTATCAAACTCCAAAGTTAAATCCACACAAAAAGCCTGAACAGAAGCAACTACCACTAAGAAAAATATAACTGTCTTTTTCACATGTTCCTCCAGATGTTTATTTGGTTATGGTTCTCAAAATGATCTTTTCCATGTTTTCAAGCGAGATATTTGGATCGAATATGGTTGCTCCTATACTGTTTGTTATTATGTTTGCAGTTTCCTCAGCCGAAACCTCATTTGGAATTTCTCTGAGTTCTTTTCCTTCATTCAGTAGATCAACTATCTTTTTTACAAAGTTTTTGTATTTCTCCTTCAATTTTCTGCTGATTATAGAATCGTTCTTTTCAGACAGCACACCGACCTTTTCTCTTTCGATGAGCTTCATTATATCTCTCTTGTTTCTCACAAAATCGATATAGCTTTTCAGGAATTTTTTTACCTTCTTTAAGTATACACTTTCATCCTTTATTTCTTCAAATATGTGCTCTTCCAGTTCGCTGATTGATTGCTCCCAGACAGCTGCAAACAGGTCTGCCTTACTTGGAAAGTAATAAAAGACCACGGCTTTGTTGACACCAGCCATTTCAGCTATTTCTTCTACGCTGACACCGTTGAATCCTTTTTCAGAAAAAGCTAACTGCGCAGCTTTAAGTATTCTAAGCCTGGTTTCTTTTGCCATCTCAACATCTCAACTCCAGCTATGCCTTTTTATCGAGGGCAAGTTTTTCTTCGTTGTTTGCGTATCTCTTCTTTCTTACTTCGTAGCTATAAACACCTCTCTTTGAAGGATATTTTTCTGCGTATCCTTCCTCAACCCATATTTTCTCAGCGTATTTAGCCCATTCGTCAGCCATTTTGTCTATATCAGGTGCGAGATCAGTTATTATCTTTTCAGCGCCATCATGAGTTGGTTTTGCATTGAAAGCTTTCACCATGGCTCTGAAAACTTTTGGATTATCGATAATTGGACATGGCCTCATCAAATTATTGTTGTAAGGAACCATCTTCTTCCAAGCTTCAAAGTAAGGTGATTTTATGATTTCAAGCAGTGATTTTTCCCTTATCGAATCGGTTGCAAAGTGCTGGAACACGCATGGTTCTGCATATCCTTTTGCGTTTATATGCAGATATTTTGCGCCACCTGCGAGACAACCATGAACGAGTGGACCGTGATTCCAGAAGTCAGCGAATGCTGCAAATTTACCACCAAGTCTCAATTCTTCTGCCTTTCTGAATCTCTCGAATCTCTGTTCGGGTGTTGGTACAAGATCCATGGTTGGATTCAATCCAACCGGCATGTACTGGAATACCCAAACGTGGGAAACACCGTTTTCTGCAAGATAATCCCAGAATTCATCTTTCATCATGGTGTCATGATTAGCCCTTGTAGCTGTTACAGAAGCACCAAACACCACACCTTCTCTTCTGAGATTTTCCCATGCCTGATGGATCTTTTTGAATATTCCTGTACCCCTTCTCCAATCTGTATCTTCTTCAAATCCTTCAATACTTATTGCAGTTGTCGCATTTCCAAGTTCGCCTAATTTCTTGGCCGCTTTTTCATCGATGAGAGTTCCATTGGTGTAGATCAAGAAGTAACTATCGTTGAACTCTTCAAGAATTTCAAACAGGTGTGGCCAGAAAAATGGTTCACCACCGGTTATTGTGAAGAAGTATATTCCAAGGTCATTCGCTTCTTTTATTATCTTGGCAACTTCGTCTTTCGTGAGATGATACTTGTTTCCGTACAATCCGGCATAACAACCGACACATCTCAAATTACATGCATAGGTTGGACTTATGACAACTAACTTCGGTAAAACGGTTTCGTACTCATCGGCAAGTTGCTGTCTCTTTGGTTCACCAATGGCGAATTCGTTGATTATAAGGTTATTTACGAGTTTTTCAAGTGCCTTGGGATTCATTCTCTGGAATGTCTTTTTCCAGGCTGTTATCATCGGATGTTTTTCGCGTGCCATTTTTTCAATCTTTCTCAAACCACTCTTTGCGGGTTCTTTTGTAAAAGTCTGGAGAATCGCGAAAAGATTTGCAATGTTCTCTTCTGAAGAATTTTTGATAACGTTGGCAACGAACTTACCTGCCTGACGCATTGCAAAAGTCTTAATACCCATTTATTTACACCTCCTGAGTCGATATCGTTTTGTTACAGATTAATCTTACCACCTGGTTAAAAATTAGAGGTTAAGTTTTTGTGAAGATAAAATTTCTTATTTATTTAATCGATAGTAATATTCTAAGAATTCCCGAGCTATTGGTGCAGCTACCTGGCCACCATATCCACCTTTGTCGACAAATACGACGAGAACAATAGAAGGATTTTCAACAGGCGAAAAACATGCAAACCATGCATGAGTGGCTTCAGAGTTTCCAAGTTCTGCTGTACCTGTTTTTCCTGCAACTGGGTGTTCAAAGCCTTTGAATTCTTCATACGCTGTTCCGCGGTCTATTATACTCGTTCCCGGATAATTTACAACTCTTTTCAATCCTTCCTTGATAATATTCCATTTATCTTTTGAAAGATGTATTTCTTTAAATAGAACTGTTTTTACAGTTTCATATGATTCGGGTATAGATCTTGATAGTACCTTTTCAAGTAAATGTGGCTTAAAGATCTTACCTTCTGTTGCTATGAGAGAATAGAGCATTGTTATTTCGATGGGTGTCAGACTCACGTATCCCTGACCTATTGAAACTAATACAGTATCTCCTTTGTACCAATCTTCATTCAATCTTCTGCGTTTCCAGTCTATTGATGGATATACACCGGAGATTTCTCCTGGAATATCTATATCTGTCTTATGATCGAGACCTATCAGGTTTGAAAATTCTGAAAGTTTTTGGATGCCTATCTTGGCGCCAAGATTATAAAAATAAGTGTTACATGAGACTTTCAACGCGTCGATCATGTTTACTTCACCATGTCCAAAACTCGTCCAGTCTTTGTACGTGGCAAGAATTTCACCGGTGGTATCTGAAACAAGTTCGTATTTTCCCTTGCAGTTGAGCGTTTCCAGAGGATTTATCAGATCGTAGTACAGAGCTGTGAGTGCTGTGAACGGTTTTATTATTGAACCCGGTGTGTACGATGAAGATATTGCCCGGTTCAAAAGAGGATAGGTCGGGTCTTTTATGAATTTTTCCCATTCTTCGTTTGTGATACCGTCCGAAAAAATGTTTGAATCAAAGTAAGGATAAGAAACCATCGCGAGAATTTCACCATTTTCAGGATTCAAAGCGATTGCGCTTGAAGGCTTGTTGAGTTTTGAGAGAAGTTCTTCCAGTTTTTTTTGCAGGTTGACATCTATGGTTAAATACAGATCTTTTCCAGGGACTGGATCGATGGTTCTGGATATCTCTATTTCGTTCCCGTACGCGTCGATCTTGGTGTATCTGTAACCTTCTTTACCTTTGAGTAAATGGTCGTAAGATTTTTCAATTCCGCTTTTTCCTTCGCCTTTCAAATCAGTGTAGCCGATTACGTGGGACAAGCTTTTTGGGCCATAGTATCTTCTTAGATAAGATTTGGTGTAAGAAATGAAGGAAAAATTTTTCAATTGATTCTTTATCTTTTCAAACTGTTCCACATTAAGGGTGAGATTTACGCTTGCTTTATCTGGATTATCAAGCATCTCTTCGATATCTGAAAAAATCTGATGGAAAAGGGTTTGGAACTTCTTTTTCAAACCGAGCGAATTTCTCGAGTAGTTTTTGAGATCAATATTGATTTCGAATATGGGAACTGATTCTGCTATGAGCACACCGTTTCTATCGAATATTTTTCCTCTCGGTGCTGGAATCTTTTCGATTCTCGTCATGTAGTTTTCAAGCATTTCACGGTGTTTTTCACCTTCAAGGATCTGCAGTTGGAACAGTCTGATACCAAAGATCACAAACACACCAAAAACAACAAAAAGTAACACCTTGAATTTTCGCTCCATCTTATTTCTCACCCGATATTTTTTGGGTTCTCTCGCTGAAAACAGCGATTATGAATATCCATAAGATTGCTGGCAGGAAAACTGATATCAGGTTTTTGTTGGATATAAAAGGGATGTAAAGCCCAGAAACCATTACAATAATTAGTAAAATCCTGAACTTCAGACCATTTATTTGATTCAAGATAATCTTGAAAAAATAACCTATTAAAAGGTAAAAAACAGACCAGAGGATTGAAAGATTTGAAAATATTGAAAAGTACGATACTGAGAAAAAGAAAACTTTCAATAGAACACCTTTCATAGTTCTGGAAGATGCGATTAAAAATCCTATAAACCCCGCAAGCAATGGTAGGTGGAAGATATAATCAATTAAAACAGCGATTATCCCAAACAATATGATTAACAAATTCAATTACCTCCTATCACCAGCAGATACGGCGAGACAGGTTTCTCAAAATGGACTTCATAACTCCTGTAGCCATCATTTTCGGTAGGTAAAGGTATCAGTTCACCGATGGAGATACAATCCAGTTCCTTCAACTTTCTGAAGTGTTCGGAATTTCGTGAAATAAAAACCTCTCCATCACTCAAATTAATGTCTTCAAGTACATCTATAAAGGCTCTTTTACCGTCACCCTTTATAATGGCTGGAATAATCGTGCCATTTTCCATTTTGACATCCACAGGTAGCAAAAAGTCCTTGTTTTTTGGAGAAACTGCGAGACAGTATTTCCCTTGAACATCTTTTACAATTCCCACGATTTTCTTCAATTTCAAATCTACTACTATTGAATTTTCAGAGACTTTGTTTACTTCGAGTAAACAATCACCATTTTCCGTAATTTTCAGAAGTCTCGAAATCGAGTAATCGTCATCGAATGAAAGAGAATGAAGTTCTAAGAGCTGTTTTAATCTGTCTCTATAGTATAGCAACAATGCTCTGTAGATTTCGTCATTCTGAGGTCCCATGTTCGAAATCGCTGGTTGAGCCTGGGGACGTTTGAGAGTTTCGAGGATATACTTTAATTTTTCCTGAAATTGCTGAACATAGACAAGACTTAATTTTGTCTTAATTCTCATACTATCTATATATCCTGTTTTATCATCGAAAATGTACAGGGAAAAGATTAGAAGAATCAGAATGAACAAAAGGAGAAAATCTTTTTTTGGTGGTTTCAAATCCATCAGGTTTCAACCACTCTCAACTCTCTCTGAAGTTCGATATCATCGAAAACTTTCAACGCACCGATGGCTACAGCGTTCAAAGGTTCAGATACTTTCAGTATCTTTATGCCTATTTCTTGATTCAGTTTTCTGTCTATCTCCTTCAGCATCGAACCGCCACCGGATAATATTATTCCGTTTCTGTATATTTCGCTTATCAACTCCGGCGGTGTCTGTTCAATTAAGAATCTGACGTTGGAAACTATGCTCTTTATTATTGGGTTGATGGCTTCAAGAACATCATTGAGGGAGATATCCTGCTCTTTTGGAAGTCCTGTAGTTATATCTATTCCTACAACTTTTTCAACATTTACAGTTCCTGTATTCGCAGAAGAAAGGCTCAGTTTTATTCTTTCGGCTGTTTCCAATCCAATACTGAGTGAGTACTGCTCTTTCACGTAGTTAACGATCGCCTCGTCCATTTCGTCACCAGCGACATCGAGACTTTTCGATATAACTATACTTCCAAGGGACATTATGGCTATTTCGGTTGTCCCACCGCCTATGTCCACTACCATGAATCCAAAAGATTCTTTTGTTTCAAAATCCAGAGACAGTGCAACGGCCATTGGTTCTGGAATCAAAAAGACCTCACCCGCCCCACTTTCTTTCAGGGCATCGAAAAGGGCCTTTTTTTCAACTTCAGTTGCTCCGATCGGTATTCCAGCAACAACTTTTGGTTTTATCAAAGAAGGATTGTCTCTCATTACCTTTTTTAGAAAATATTCCACCATCATCGTTGTAGCGTCGTAATCGCTTATGACACCGTCTTTCAAAGGTCTTATAACCTTTATGGATTGAGGAGTTTTTCCAAGCATCTTTTTAGCTCTGATACCTGCTTCAACAAGGGTATTGTCCTTAGTTATGGCTATCACAGAAGGCTCTGAAAGCACAACACCCTTTTTTCTTGTACAGATAACCGTATTGGTTGTCCCAAGATCTATACTGAAGTTCTCCCTGAATCTCATATTCTCCTCCTTATGCGTTCAAAATGTGTTACCAAAGCCGAAAACGAATTTTGGTTGTTTGTACCATTCCGGTTCTATTATCGGAAATGCCATATCCAGTCTTATGATTCCTAAAAGAGCTATTTTGAATCTTATTCCTCCACCAAAAGAATACAGTGAATCTTTCAAAATATCCAACGGTTGTGCAAAGAGTCCGGTATCATTGAAAGCAGTTCCCTGATCGTAAAAAGCCACGAGGGTGATCGGCAAACCGAAGTTCTCCAGTCTCAACCTGTATTCGGCGTTGAATATATATTCAAAATCTCCACTTTTTCCTGTTCCCTTAGTGTAATCATAACCTCTAACAGTATACGCATTTCCTATGTTGAAGTCTATAACATCTCCGTAATCGTATATTCCGCCAATCAAGCCCCTGAAAGCGAGCGTATGAAACGGAAAAGTTGGTTGGAAATATCTAAAATCGAAAGTGGTTTTCAGATATTCTTCACTTCCTCCAAAGCCGGCTACGGTGGTCTCGAGTCTGGTGTAAAGTCCTTTTTTAGGATCTATCATGTTGTCTCTGAGGTCAAAGGTATACGCACCTATCAAACTCCTTGTTTCACCTTCCGGCACATTCACCTGTGTTGATTCTTTGGTGAAATGCTCCCACTTTCCTGTCAAAGATAAAGAATGATCGAAACCAAAATTGTAGTTGACTCTTAAGAGTACACCGTATCTTTCTTCAGGGTAAACAATCTGGGTATCCGTGGAATCTTCTGTTAATGTAAGAGAAATCTGTTGAGTTTTATAGAAAAGATTCGTCGATATATCGAATGGAGACCTCAAAATTCTTGGGATGTTGTAATTTAAACTGGCATTCGACTCACTCATGCCAAGTGTTGCTTCGAATTTTAGAGATTGTCCATATCCAAAAGGATTTGTGATACCTGCGTTCACACTTCCTGCAAAGCCTTCGTACCATTTCAATTCTTTTTCCGGCATACTCCAAGATATCGTCCCACCGACACTCGTACTTTTTTTCTCTTTGAAATACAGGACGATATCGACTCTCGTCGCTTCGTTTGATGGAATCTGCGGGATCAGGTTTACATCTTCAAAGTAGTTTGTGCTCTGAAGTGCACCTATTGTTCTCTCTATATCAGTGGTTGTGAACGGTTTTCCTTTTTTGAACCTGACGTGAGAATTTACGATATAATCTTTTGTCTTTTTTAAACCTTCGTATGACACATCACCGACATATCTTTCAAAAACCATGTATTTGAGTTCTTTCGAATCATCGTTGTACTTTGCCTTAACACTCACGAGAGGATATCCCAGTTTTTCATAGTATTTTCTAACTCTATCGGAATCTCTCAATATTTTCATCAGGTCTGTCTTTTCTCCAGGCTTTGTTTTTATGTTGTTGAATATTTCCTTCTCACTCAACAGTTTAACACCATCGAGAGTTATGACATTTATATCTTTCCCTTCTTCAACGACAGGGTTCAACTGGACATCTATCACGAGGTTGACAAGGTGGTCTTTGGATAATTCTTCAATTTTAACGGGCTCGAAGTTGAGTTTCGTATCTGGACCGAAAAATCCACTCTGAACGAGTTTTACATAGGCAGTTTGAAAGGTCGAAATTGTCGGGAAATAGTTTACCCTTCTTATGAAAAACCGCGTGATCGGGTTTTTGTACATATCGTTCATAAATTCAAGACCAAGTAATTTTTTGACTTCTTTGATTGTCAGATCCCTGAAATCACCTGTCAGTTTCAGATCCCAAAGTATATATTCTTTAACGGTAAAGGTTATTATTCCACTTGGTGGCATAACGAGCTCGTTATCTTTTATCTCAACGTCTGCTTCAACATCGACAAGAAAATATCCATTCTTCTGGTATAGATCGTGAATATTTTTGAGACTTTCCTGAACTTTCGAAACACTCAAAGCTTTTTTTCTATCGAGAACTATTTCTTTTTCTATTTCTTGAACGTCTATCACATCGGGCCCTTCAACAAAAACTTTCCAACCGGTAACAGGAGGATTTTCTTCAACTTCTATTACTATCCCCAATCCCATGAATATTTTTTTCACATTCGGGGTTATTTTTGAAAAATAACCGAGCTTGAAAATCCTTTCGAGGTCTCTGGCGAAAGCTTTTTCATTGAATTCGGAACCAACCTTTGTTTCCTGCATAGCTGCCAGAATCTCCGTTGAAGGGACGGTTAAATTGCCGGTTATCTCTATGAATCTGACCTGTTCGGAGAACGTTGTTGTAAGCAGTACGAAGGTTAGTAAAAATAGGGTAAGTACAACATATTTTCTCATAGTTTTTCCTCCTTGACTGATTTTTCGAGTTCTTCAACAAATTCTCTAATCAAGTTCATGATTTTTGGATTTTCCCAATCAGCCTCTGATAGATTCTCTTTGAGTGTTTTAGAATCTACTATGTAAGTCTTTCCATTGTAAACGCGTTTTATTACCCAATCGACATCTTTTGAAGAAAAAAGTAAAGCAAAAATACTTCCAGCTATATCTCCAACGGGCTGACAGTCTATATGAGAGGTATTGAAAACGGCCTCAACTAAGGTTCCTTCGCCTTTCTTTGAATGCACATCCACTTTTCCACCAGTTGATTCACACGCGTACTTCAACATCGGCAATCCCAGTCCAATCCTGCGTATTTTATGATCTCTGGTGGTGTAGAAAGGATCGAAAAGTCTTTTCAGTTCTTCTTCAGTCATACCACGACCGTCATCTTTTACTACAAACTTGAAGACACCTTTTTGTGGGTCTTCTTCAATATGAATTTCAACGAGTTTTGCACCTGCATTCACAGAATTCTGAGCTATATCCAGTATGTGATCAGCGATTGTTCTGAGACTCAATTATCAATCTCCTTTCTCCAAGACCTTTGAGTGCTTTGAAGAATTCTTCATAGGTCCTTCTTTCACACTCAACTGCCATTGAAGGCTGAGAAATCGAATCAAGATTATGGGCATCACTCGAAACCAGAACAGGTAACGAAAACTCTGAGCTTACAGTTCTACCTTTTCTGAATTCTAAAGCATCAACTTTCAGATTTTCTGGTATCAATCCAAGCTGATAAAGAACTCCAAATGCTCTATCCACATGGGCATAGGCGACAAGTGCGTTGAATTTTTTCAACTCTTTGACTACCTGCTCCAGATTTAAGTTCACTGAAAGAGAGAGATTTTTAGTCTCTCTTTCGATGTATTCATCATTTTCATTGACCAGAAGTTGATAACCAAAACGTTCTTCGTCTATCTCAAAATCTGGTAATTTGGAATATATGAATTCTCCAAATTCTTCAGCCGTGTCCACGTCTTTAAAATAACCGAGCACGTGTACCTCTTCAATAGTCTGCACTTCAATTCCCGGCAGGACTTCTACACCATATTTTCTGAGTACGTTTTTGAACACTCTAACGTTTTTAGTAGAGTTGTGATCTGTTATTGCGATCCAGTCTATTCCAGATTCCTGAAGCTTTTTTCCAAGAATGTTAGGTACCATAGTAATATCAGCACATGGTGAAAGACAAGTATGTATATGAAAATCACAGTAAAAACGCTTCATCTTATTCCCAGTTTGTACAATTCTCCAGAAAGTTTATAAGAATTCAGAGAACTTTTTAGAAGTATTACTCCTTCATCGTTGGCTTTCTGGATCGTTTCAGAAGGATATTCGTGGTTGTTTGCAAGTATTATACAGGCTGCACCACATATCGTGGCAACGGCAACTATGTTCAAATGTGATTGTACTGTTATCCAGGCCATTCCTTTGTTGCAATTTGCCATAACTTCACTGAGTAAATCGCAGGTGTATCCGCCTGTCACTTCTATGTTTTCGAAATCTTTTCCTGTAACTACTTCAAGATCAAGATGTTCGATTATCTCCGATAATTTCAAGATTTTTCCCCCCCGAGTTTTATGTTGAACAGCATCTCCACTATCACACCTTTTCCGACTTCCGATACTACAACCATTTTGTCTGAACATCTTTTCATGTTCACAAGTCCCATTCCTGCTCCAAAACCAAGCTCTCTTACGTAATCTGGGGCTGTTGAATAGCCTTCCTGCATCGCGAGTTCGAGATTTTCTATTCCTTTGCCATTATCTTCCACTCTTACTTTTATAAAATCATCTTTCACAAAACAGTAAATCCTTCCAGTACTTTCACTGTGTATTACGACGTTTGTTTCAGCCTCGTAAGTTGCTATCGCCACTTTTCTTACAGTTTCTTCGTCTATACCTCTTGACAAGAGGAACTCTCTCAACTTTGCAGCACCTATGCCGGCCATGTTTATGTCGGAATAGTTTATCTCGAAATAAAAGTCCGCACCGGATTTGTCCAGTTTTTCGCCGGTTATCAAAGAAATACTGTGAAGATCAGATTTTTCAAGCACATTAGTCATTCTCTGATCTCTAACATAAAGATTTTTCAGTTTCTTGAGGATCGTGCTGAGTATGTCTGCTTTGGTTATTATACCGATAACTTTTTTTGTTTCGGGATTTAGAACCGGAAATCTCCCAAATCCATACCTTGAAAATTTTTCTACTATATCTATCAACTCTTCGTTTTCATCGATCCATACAACGTTTTTGGTCATCCATTTCTCTATTCTATCGTTTATATAATCGTTTTCAAGAGCCTTTATTATATCTTCGATACTCACTATACCAACAAGTGCGCCTTTTTCATCACAAACCGGAACACCGGATATCTTTCTCAATCTCATAAGTTCTTTTGCCTGATAAAGCGTCCTATCAGGTCTTATCACAACAACGCTTGTGTTCATGATTTCATGGGCTTTTATGTTGGAAAAAATTCCTTTCAATTCATCTATCAGAACATCGAGTCTTTCAGGTGCATTGCCTTTCATTTTATTATTCCTTCCACATCTTTAAGTTTCTTTTCATAGAGTCGGCCGCATGCCACGTACATCGGAATTGGAGAATGCAGAAGAACTATTCCAAGGTTTTTGGCGGTGTCGATAGTTTCAGGTGGTACGGTCTTTTTTCTCACTATTACCACTGCAGGTATTCCAACTATGTTGGCGGTCCTTATAACCTGTGGTGAGTTAAGGCCGGTTACAAGCAACATGCCTGGCTTGGCTATTAGCAGTACATCGCTCATCATGTCAGAAGCTCCTACAACTTCTATATCGATATCTTCTACCTTTTCTTCGCACGTGAGAACCTTAGCATTAAGTACTTTCGCTATCTCAGATAGTTTCATCGTTTTCCTCCTCCTTTTTCAGGATATCTCCAGAGTATCTGTGCTTTATGAATGCTTCAAAAGTCCAAGGACAGACCTCTTTGAAAAT
>JARRBB010000079.1 GCA_029981435.1 Thermotogaceae bacterium
TCATCTTTCCGTCGATCCCCCGGGGTTTTCTCCTTATTGCACATCGACGGAAATTTTTTATCTTTGATTCTACTTTCAAATATTTTACACACACTTTTTCTCGTCAGAATCTCTGATACTCTTTCTAAATAACAAAAACAGGTTAAATTCAAAAGGATAATTTGAAGCGTATAACATATTAACTCTTCATGTCCATATCAAACTTTCTTGCCGAAAGATTAACCTTATCACTCAAATTATCCAGAAATTTTTTCAATCCTTCATTTTTTTCAATAATCTCATCGAATTTATCGATATCCTTATCGTTTGGATTCAATATGCCATATATCAAACTTAGAAATGTAGAGAAAAACTCTGTTGTATAAAAGTTTGAGTGTACTTTTTCAACTATCTGGAAATAATTGTCGATAAAAGGCAAAATCTTAAAGGTACAGGAAAAATTTGATACTATGTTTTTATTCCTTTTAAGATGTTCAAGAATATTTTCAAAATTACTTTTTTCGTTGTTTTTTAAATACATGATTATCATCTTTCGGCTTATTTCATCAAGCCTCACAAGTTCTTTGTTCAGAACATTATCTATCAGAAAATCCATTAGATTTTCAGTTTCTCTTTTTTCTAATATGTATGAAACCGCCGTGGATATCAAAATACCATTGAGAATTGCTTTTGAAGACCTGTGAGTTATTCTGGTAAACGTAATACTTTCTTGGACCAGTTTCTCGAATTCTTCTTCTACGAAACAGTTTCTTCTCAACCCCACAGCACAAAGTCTGAAAAGTGTTTGACAGGATAGTGAAGCTGAATTTTTCAAGGATATTCCATTTTTAGTGGTGTTTTCTATAAAGATCTGGTCTGAAAAGTTTTTTTCCTCATCAAATGAATCGAAGTACAAATCGAAAAGCATCATTTCTATCCCGACATTACCTTTACTCACAGCTTCAATTGGATGATCAGGTTTTATGAAAGGCACTTTCAATCTCTTTGTTGCAGTTGATATAACGTTCCCTACAACAGCAAACTTCAATATTCTGTCAAGCATAAAAAAACTATCCCCCTTGATATTGTTGTTGAATTAAGCAATTCCTCTTGACAAGAATATTCAAAGACTATTATAATCTCATTGAGCGAGCCGAGGTGGCGGAATTGGCAGACGCAGTGGACTCAAAATCCACCGGGGTTTAGACCCCATGCGGGTTCGACTCCCGCCCTCGGCACCATAGATTAATAAGGTGGTTGCTTTTTAAGTAACCACCTTTTTTAATGTATTTTCCTTTCCATTTCTTGCTGTGTGATGAAAACAGAGAATCCAATTTTTTCCGCTGCACTGTATATTGGATCATTCTCTGGAACGTTCATTATTTGAATATTTCCTGCTCCAGATTCGGCATGAATATGCTTTACTATATCCAAAAGCAGATCATCTGGTTCTCTGTTATGAACAACGGAGGAGAAATCAACCACAAAGGCAAAATCAGAAGAAGTGATACCCCAGACCAGGTATCCTATGGTTTTGTGTTTCTCTATTATCAATTCGTTTTTGTATCTGTCTTCTGCTAAAAACAGGGTAAGGGGATCTCTTTGCCAGTTGGGAGTTCTTTTGAAAAGAAATTTCGCTTCGAGGGCAAGTTCGTGAATTTTCTTATTATCTGATTTTTTAAATTCGTACTTCGGTTCGGATTTTATATCAACCTTCGAATTTTTGTCTGATAAAATTAATGATTTCAAATATCTCACATGTCTGAAACCATTTTTGAGGTAAAACCTCACAGCCCTCTGGTCTTCTTCTGCAACTTCAAGTATAACTTTATTCACCTTTTTCCATTTTAACTGTTCAAAAGCGTATTCGAGAATATAACTCGCAAGACCGGTACCTCTTACTTCTTTCACAACACCCATCGCATCTATTCTTGCGATATCGTTTCTTATACCAAGCACGATAAAACCAACAGGTTTATTGGATTTTAAAAATACAAAGGAATCTTCAAATGAAAGTGAATTTTCGCGGGCATCCAGTTCAAAGTCTAATATGTCCCATTTTATGGGAACAACGTAATCCTGAAAAACCTCGTTCACGAGATTGATAAAGGAGACAAGGTTGTACTCAGATAATTTTAAAACCTTATCATACACAAAAGATGCCCCCTATAAATGGTATCAGAAAAAGACTTAACCACTGACACTGAAGGTGCTTTTACTTGGAGTGGATAAATTCGACAGGTTCTTTCCTTCTTTTTTCATTGCTTCTTTCCAAACATCTGCAAGTTCTTTAATGAATTCTTTCACTTCGTCAAGTGCTTTAATATCTTTTTTCACATTTGCTTCAAGCAGCCTTCTGTAAAAGTAATTATACAAACTTCTCAGGTTTTTTGCAATTTCACCACCGCGTTCAACATCGAGTGATAAATTGAGTTCCATTATTATATCTTGTGCCTTTTTTATATTTTCGTTTGCACCTATATAATCTTTGTTGTTTATGTTTTCTTTTGCTTTTTCGATGAAATCCATCGCTCCATCATAAAGCATAGCGATTAATTTTGCAGGATTCGCTGTCATTATCTGATTTTCAACATACATATCCTGATACTGTTTCATTTATTCTCACCTCTTTTAGAAATTAATTCATCTTTTGCGTGATTAAGAAAGGATTTATAAAATTCAAATACTTTTGGCAGTCCGCTATCCAATATTTCAACTAAATCTGTGAAATTCTGTTCTAAAAGAGAGGCGTTTATTTTCTTCAAAATTTCCAGAGATTCCTGAAATCTATTGAAATTATGTCCTTGACCGAGAAAACCAATATCTATTATTCTTGATATCGATTCTCTCATACTCTCAAGAGCTGTTATTCCATCGATAACGTGTTTTAGATCGCTCATTGCTTCGTTAGTTTTTCCCATTATTATTTTGTCTGAAAGCTCTGGAAGTTTCGCTTCTATTTTGACTATATAACCGAGTGCCTCATCGATTAATTCAAGAGTTGCCTGGTTTATCGATTGAGTCTTTACTTCTATAACTTCATTACCTTCAAACTCCGCCGAAAACAATTCCTCTATCTTATTCACCGGAACTTTTTGACCATTTATCTTTAATTCAGCGACCACTCTGTCTTTTGGTTTAATCTCTTCCCAGAGTTCCCAAAAGGTTGAAAAATTATTTTCAGAATATTCTACTGTGACACCATCAATCGTGACTTTTATCATCTTAAAGCCTCCTCGAGATAATTATCGTCACCACCTGTTTGAAGCTTTAACAGCTTTTTTCTGAAAAAAATACATATGGTCTTTGAATCCGTGATCTCTCCTTTTGAAATCATCTCAATAACCTTTTTTTCTGGGAGTTTCACAACCTCTATGAATTCATCTTCATCGGTATTTTGAGTGGTCTTTTCGAGATTTTCTGCAAGATAAAGGTGTATTTTTTCGTTCGAAAAGCCAGGCGTTGTGTATATGTATCCAAGATATTTCCAATCTTTTGCGCTGTATCCGGTTTCTTCTTCCAATTCCCTTTTGGCACATTCAAGAGGTTCTTCTCCCACTTCGAGCTTTCCAGCCGGTACTTCAAGCAGGTATTCCTCAATCGGTTTTCTGTACTGTTTGACAAGCAACACAGAACCATCTTTTAAAACCGGTAATATCGCCACAGCTCCGGGATGTTCTACAATCTCACGCGTTGAAGTGCGACCATTTTGAAGACGTACTTCATCGACCCTCAGATTCAAAATCTTTCCGCTGAAAATTCTGGTCGTTTTGATAGTTTTTTCATCCATTTTGCTCCTTCCTTTCAATCAAATCCAGATCTCCGAAGGTAAGGAAAAGATTTGCAAGTGTTTTCAAAAATCCAAGCCTGTTGAGCCTTATCTCTTCTTGATTAACCATGACGAAAATGTTATCAAAATATTTATCTATGAACGGTTTCAATTTTCTCAACGATTCTAATGCATCGTAAAAGTTCAGGTGTTCAACGTGCTCTTCAACTTCTTCTTTGATCTCAAGGTATTTCTGGAACAGTTCTTTTTCAGCTTCTTCTTTGAAGAGAGTTCCGGAGTAATCGAAAACCTCATGGTTTCTGGTTATGTTGAAAGGTCTTTCGAATGCTGTAAGTATCTCATCAAGTGTTTCAGCGTTTCTGTGTTTTTGAAGGGCTTTTGCAGACATGTAAGCCTTCAAAGGTTCTTTCCACAATCTAAGTGCAGCTTTTGCAATATCTACGTCGATTTTTTCTTCTTCCGTCAGATAGTTTTCAAGCCTTCCTTTTACGAATTTTTCTATCTCCTCTTCAAAATCTGCACGATTGATTTTTAAAAGTTCTTTTGAATATTCAAACAGCTCGCCAAGGGATAGATTCCATTCGAATGAAATGAGTATTCTCAATGCTCCGTACAACTTTCGTCTGAGTGCAAATGGATCACGAGAACCACTCGGAATGTTTCCTATCAGGAAGTTACCAACGATGGTATCTATTCTGTCCGCAAGTCCTATCACCGCACCAATCACATTTCTTGGGAGTTCTTTGCTGTCTTCACCACCGGGAAGATACTGATCTTCAAGTGCGTAAGCTACATCAGGATCTTTCCCCTGTTTAAGGGCGTATATTCTTCCGGCTATCCCCTGAAGCTCTGGAAATTCATACACCAAATTCGTTACTATATCAGCTTTGGAAAGATTCGCTGCTTCTTCTATTTTCTCGAGTTCCTTGTCTGAAAAACCGAGTTTCTTTGCTATGAGTTTTGAAATTTCTTTTATTCTGACCACTTTGTCGTACAACGTTCCGAGTTCTTTCTGGAATATCATTCCTTTCAGTTTCTCGTTTCTTTCTTCTAAAGGTGTCTTGAGGTCTTCGTGGTGATAGAATTCTGCATCGGTGAGCCTTGCGTTTACAACTGTTTCGTAACCTTTTCTCACATTCTCTTCTTCACCGGGTCTATCCTGAAACGCAACGAAAAGATTTGAAATACTTCCATCTGGTTTTCTAACAGTCAAAGCTCTCTGATGATGGTTCAGCGTAGTTTCTATTATTTCTTCTGGAAGTTCGAGGAATTTCTCTTTGAACTCACCGCATACGAGAATCGGGTATTCGCAGATCTTGTTTATTTCATCTAAGAGTGATTCTATGGTGTCGACTTTCACATTTTTCGAGTTTTCGAATTCTTCTATCTGTTTTTCTATGCTTTCACTTCTTTCATTCGGATCACAGATAACGAAGGAGTCTTTGAGTTTTGAGAAGTATTCATCGGTGGAATTGATCTCAACTGTATCACCAAAAAATCTTAGACCGTATGTTTGTCTACCTGATCTGATGTCAAGAAACTCGAATTCAACCACATCGTTTCCAAACAGGCACAGTATAGATTTTATCGGTCTGACGAACTTATGTTCTCCATCTCCCCATTTCATAGGCTTTTTGAAATTGAGTGAATTCAATATCTCGGGTACATGTTTTTCGAGCAATTCTTTTGTTGGAAGTCCTTCTATTTTCTTTTTCAAGAACACATATTCTCCGCCTTTGACCTCTCTGATTTCTATATCATCAGCAGTTGCTCCACCGGATCTTAAGAATCCTTCAAGGGCTTTTGTGGGATTTCCATTTTCGTCAAAGGCCACACTTTTCGATGGACCGCGTTTCTCAACTATCCTGTCAGGTTGTTTTTCGGAAAGTCCTTCAACCAAAACACCAAAGCGTCTGATAGTGAAGAAAGTTTTTATCTTACTGTATTCAAGTTCCTGTTGTTTGAAAAAGTTTGAAAAGCTTTCATGAAGCTGTTCCATTATAGAGTCTATTTCACTTGGTGGAAGGTCTTCGGTTCTAACTTCAAGAAGCAGGCTTTTACTCATCGTTATCTCCCCCATACACAACATCCATGTAAGTTTTTGTGCATTCTCTCGCCATTTTTCTTATTCTTCCTATGTATTTCTGCCTTTCCATAACGCTTATGGCATTACGGGCATCCAAAAGATTGAAAAGATGAGAACACTTCAAAATATGTTCATAAGCTGGAAGATAAAGCTTTTTTTCGATTAATCTGTAGAACTCTTTTTCGTATATCTCGTACAGATTCGATAGAATTTTTGGATCTGATTCCTCAAAGTTGTATATGGAAAATTGACGCTCATTTTCTTTGAACACGTATCCATATTTCACATTTTCATTCCACTGGACGTCGAAAACATTATCCAGTCCCTGAAGATACATCGCAATCCTCTCAAGACCGTAGGTTATTTCAAGTGATACTGGTTTTAAATCAAAACCTCCCATCTGCTGAAAATAAGTGAATTGCGTTATTTCAAGACCATCAAGCCAAACTTCCCAGCCAATACCCCAAGCACCGAGTGTTGGAGATTCCCAGTTGTCTTCTATGAAGCGTATGTCGTGCTTTGCCGGATCTATTCCAAGGCTCTTCAAGGATTCGAGATATATTTCCTGGGAATTTTCAGGGGAAGGTTTGATTATAACCTGATACTGGAAATATCTCTGCATTCGGTTGGGATTCTCCCCGTACCTTCCGTCCGTTGGTCTTCTACACGGCTGAACAAAGGCAACTTTCCACGGTTCATCTCCCAGAACTCTGAAAACGGTTGAAGGATGGAAAGTACCTGCTCCCATTTCAATGTCATACGGTTGTTCAATCAGACAGCCCTGTGAACTCCAAAATTCATTCAAATTTTTTATCATTTCCTGAAGGGTCATACAATATTTCCTCCCTTGAATTGGTGAGTTTGAATTTATTTTATCATACGGTCTTTTGCTGAGTGAACTACCACACCTTACAGAAGGTGTGGCTTCCTGCTTCATCCCATGGTAACTCGTAGACCAGAAGAGTTTTCCTTCCGTTCCGCCGCCAGTGCATGGTCCACAGGCTTAATCTCGGACAGTCCCTGCCCTACTGAAAGCATTACATAATTAGCTAAATTCTTAGCAGCATT